>CAZIIB010000879.1:0-1976 GCA_964539125.1 uncultured Thermoanaerobaculia bacterium
GGGATGCCGATGATGTCTATTCCGCCCTCACGGCGGAGATAGAACACGACGTGCGCGCCCTGCGGATAGCTGTAATAGCCGTCTTGCACATCCAGCCTGTGTTTGCCAAGGTCCGGGTGTTGCGCCAGCCAGGCAAACCGGGCTTCCATCGCGCGCAGGTAGGAGTCTCGTTGTTTCTTGCCCCAGGTTTTCAGGGTGTAGCGACCGATCTTCTTCAAGTCCTCTCTGGCGCGCGGTGTGACGCGGTAGGTGCCCGTCATCCCTGGTCCAGCTCTGCAAGCAGGCCCTCCATGGAGAAATCCTTGACGAACTCTCCCTTCGCGGCCTGCGCCGCACCCTCGGCCAAGTGCGCTCGCAGCGCGGCAAGCTTGCTGTTGTGCTCCTCCATGTGGCGCAGCGCGTCGCGCACGACCTCGCTCGCGGAGCCGTAGCGCCCGCTTGCGATCTCGTTTTTGATGAAGACCTCCCAGTGATCTCCCAAGCTTAGACTGGTTGTTGCCATGGCGGAACCTCAAATATTCACATGTAACAAATTTGAATATATCCGCCTTTCCGGGAAAGGCAAGAGAAATCCTGTACGCTGTTGGTATTTGTGTTCACGAGACATTGAGGGACGGAGCCCGCAGAGATACCACACAGGGTAGGTGTAGCGGCTCGCCAACGGAAACGTGCCGGCTCGCAAACGGCCGCCATTTGGGGCTCACGTTCGCTGACAATGGGAATGGCCTCGGGCTCACGCTCTGTGACAATGGGCTCACGATCGTTGACAAGGGCTCGCCAACCGTCGGTTCGGCTCACGCTCGCTGAGAACGGCGCGGACGAGGCGGTCCCCACGAGATTCAAAGCGGGACTTCCACGCCTTTTCTTCGGCCGACGCGAGGGCGACCTTTCGCGCGCCAACTTGTGAAAGAAGTATTAGAATATTGGGATGTTAGGGGGCGCTCATATCTCTCTGGCAAGAGGAGGCAACGCCATGACGAAGCAAGCGATTGTGGCTGCTGGGATGGCTGCGACGATGGGACTGAGCGGCGTTGCGGTGATGGACGGTGCCCGCGCCGACGGCATCTTCAACGGCATGAATCCGTTCAACTGGGTCTTCGGCAGAGACCGCGACGACTACTACTATCGGGATCGCTGGTACGGTCCCAACCGCTGGTACGGTCCATACGGATGGAGAGGTCCCTACGGCTGGAACGGAGCTTGGGGCTACCCCGGCTACGGCCGGTTCCCGACGGTGGTTGTGGTACGCGCCGAATCGGCGGACAGCTCGAACAAGGTGGCCGAGGTACATCTTCCAGAGTAGGCCCGCCCCCACGTTGCAGCCTGGTTTAAGTACCCTTGCCCTCCCATCCGGACCCCTGGACCGGATGGGAGGCGTCTCCCGCATTCCCAGAATCTCCGACTAGATTTACCGCTGGCCACCATGGACGGGCGAAGCACGAGGCGAAGTCAGGATAGAAATGCGATCCGCTACAGCTAGCGGATGTGCTCGGCGTCGACGCAGGATACACACTCATGTAGCCGATCAACATCATGGAGTTGTCGATGCAGCCAGATAAGACGAATCCGTGGCAACAAGCTTGTTGTGTTTTCCTGATCGGGTTTTCTGGTGCTTTCAACCAGCACGGATTGCCTTTTTAGGTGAGCCAAGAAAAACCATCGTTTTCCTTGCCCTCCGAATGCTTGGTGAGGGGGAGGAACCGGTGGTTGGTTCAGGCGGGGAGATGGCTCCGGAATCTCAGGATCGACGCGTGCTCTCCATTGTCAGCGAGCGTGAGCCGAGCGTGCCGTTTGCGAGCCCTTGGCAATGATCGTGAGCCCATTGGCACAGAGCGTGAGCCCGAGGCCATTCCCATTGTCAGCGAACGTGAGCCCAAAATGGCGGCCGTTTGCGAGCCGGGGCGTTACCGTTGGCGAGCCGTTACAGGTAGGTGTGATAGTCTTTTGCGGTGCGCGGTACCAAGCAGGTTACGCTT
>CAZIIB010000880.1:0-1975 GCA_964539125.1 uncultured Thermoanaerobaculia bacterium
GCGCTCAGGTTGTGATCGGTGCGGTTCTGCCGGGCGGCGGTGCGGTCCGCCACCGAGCCGGCCGGCACGTGGCAGTAGGCCCAGGCGACGCGGCAGCCGGCGGGGGCACGCTCCGGGTCGACGATCGTCGGCTGGGCGAGGAGGACGTACGGGCGCTCCGCGGGCTCGCCGCTCCACACCCGCGCCTCGGCGGCGGAGATCTCCTCCAGGGTCCCACCCAGGTGGACGGTGCCGGCCCGGCGGCAGGCGTCGGCGCGCCATGGGACCGGGCCGGCGAGCGCCCAGTCCACCTTGAACACTCCGGGCCCGTAGCGGTACCGCCCCAGGCGCCGTCGGTACCCGGCGGGCAGCTCGGAGCCGGCGATCGCGAGGAGCTGGCGCGGCGTCAAATCGAAGAGGTACGCCCGGGCCGGCGGCAGCTCCGCCACCGAGCGCACCCAGCGACCGGTCTCGACCTCGCCGCCCGCCTCCGCGAGGAGGCCCACGAGGGCGCGGGCGATGGCCCGCGAGCCGCCCCGCGGCACCGGCCAGCCGACGGCGTGCGCCGCCGCTCCCAGCACCAGGGCAATGGCCGCCGACAGGGGCCGCTCGAGGGGCAGCATCGAGTGACCCGCGAGGCCGGCGAAGAGCGCCCGCGCCGGCGCGCCCCGAAAGGCCGAGCGGGCGAGCCCGGCGGCCGAGCGCACCGCCGAGAGGCCGAAGCGCGCCAGGGCGAAGGGCGCCCGCGGCCAGTGAAGCGGCGCCAGAAGCTCCGGAGCCAGACGGGTCCACCCCTCGGCCAGGGGTGTCATCAGGCGGCGGTAGGCGGCGCCGTCGCCCGCGGCGGAGGCGTCGAGACCCCGGGCGGTGGCCTCGAGCGAACGCTCCAGGACCGCCGCCGTCCCGTCGTCGAGGGGATGGGCGAGGGGAATCTCGGGCTGGAGGAGGTCGAGGCCGTGCGCCGCGAGGGGCAGCTCGCGGAAGAAGGGGGAGCCGGCGGCCATGGGGTGGACCGCCGAGCAGACGTCGTGGAGGAAGCCGGGAAGGGTGAGCTCGGCGCTCCGCGTGCCACCGCCGGGCTCTTCGGCCCCTTCGATCACCCGCACCGAGCGCCCGGCCCGCGCCAGAGCCACGGCCGCGGCCAGACCGTTGGGCCCGGAGCCCACGACGACGGCGTCCCATCCCCCGCCCATGGAGCCGACGATGTCACACCTGTGAAGTCGCCGGCGGCGGCACGGTCGCGTCCCGGTCCATCAGGTACTTGCCCTGCCGGGCGATCTTGTCGTACTGCTTCGAGGCCAGGCTCCGCCACGCCCGCTGCGAACCCCAGGCCAGGAGCAGACACCCCGCGGTACCGAAGAGCGAGAGGCGCCACGCGACCGCTGCTTCGCCCAGCCGGACCCAGATGAAGACGTTGAGCGCGACAGCGGCGAGGGCGGCGTCTAGGGTCCAACCCCGGCAGATCCTCAGGCGGCTCCGGGCGTACTCGAGCTCCTTCGCCAGGGCCTCGGAGTGGTTGAGGATGTAGCGCCGGCACTCGAAGTACTCGCTCACGCTCGAGAACGGCTCCCCTCCCGTCTTCGCCGCGAGCAGCCTGTCCTCCCAGAGCATCTCGAAGAGCCGGTCGGCGGCCCGGTCCATGAGGATCCCCAGGAGGTAGACGAGGGGCGTCACCGCCAATAGGGCCTGCGCGGAGAAGGCGACCGAGAAGGGCACCACGCCGAAGAGCGCCATCGCGAGAAGGCCGACCCACGTGGCCGCTCCGAACCCGATGACCAGGAGCTCTACGAACAGGTTAGTGGTCCTCACCGCGCCCCCTCCGCCGAGGGCCGCGAGCCGGGTGGCGGCGGCGCCACCACGCCCTCGCCCTCCCGGCCGGACGGCAGCTCATCGCCCCGGAACCAACCCCAGAACTCCGGCCAGGGGCCGTCTCCCTCCATTCGCCGCTGGAGGCTCCGCCGCTGCCTCTGGAGCGCGCGCAGCACCTCCTTGACCC
>CAZIIB010000881.1:0-1967 GCA_964539125.1 uncultured Thermoanaerobaculia bacterium
ACTGCGCCGTGCCTTCCGAGTCGTCGTCGCAGGCGAGCTCCTGGCCCCGCCCGTCTTGAGGGCAGCCGGTGTAGAGCGAGAGCACGGTGTCGAACGACGAGCCGAAAGTATCGAAGGTGAAGACCCCCGCGGCGGGCGCCGCGAACCGGAACCAGACGTCCGGGGCGCCGTCGGAGCCGCCGCAGGTGGCGCTCCCGTCGGCGGTCGCCGACGCCGTGGAGCCGGACACGGTGCCGAGGCCGATGGACGTGGCCGCGGTGCAATCGTCGTTGGCCGGCGCGCTGCGCGGGACCAGGGAGCCCGCCGCCCGCTCCGGGCTGCGCGCCCAGAGGTCGAGCTTCTCCTCGAGCCGCTGCACGATCTCGAGGATCCGGCGGACGCGCTCGGTGCGAGCTTCGCTCCGAGGTTCCGTCGCTCGCTGCGCAGGCTCTGCTGCCGGTGGAGGATCGAGCGCCCGCCCGACGCCGAGCCGCCGCAGCTCGTTCGCCAGGCGGGCCGTCAGATGCCGGGCGAAGATCCCCGTGGCACCCGGATGGTGCAACCGATACTCGAGGGCGGCGGCGAGCCGAGCGGTCCACAGGCCGCTGCCGTCGGGGAACGTGCCCAGCCCGAGGCGTTCGTCCAGACGGGCGAGCCGGTGGGCGGCGAGGCGCTCCAGGGAACCCGGCGGCGGGCCTTGCGCTTCCGAAGCGCTGCCGGAAGGGCTCTCCGCCCACCCGGCCACGGCCACGCTCCACGCCAGGACGGCGACGGCGAGCAGCTTCGAACAGGTCTCCCTGGTGCGCGACGGCAACTGCATCGGCTCCTCCTCTTTCCAGTCTCTCGCGCGGTTCCCCGCCGCTTCGCTCACGGGCTCCCCCCTCTAGGACGAGCTCTCACCCGGCCGGCGCGACCCCTGCGCTACTGATTTCTCTGGAACATGGTAGTACAGATCGAGCTGCGCGCGGCCGGGCGTATACTCCTCCTTCGCTTCGGATCTCTTCGACCATGGAGGGTGAGACATGGCCGTTCACATCGTCAGGCTGGGCAGCCCGCGCTCGCCGGGCGAGGGCTTGCGCATCGGCACGGTCCGGAGGCCGCCGCGCGGCGTGCCCAAGAGCGAGTACGCGTCGCAGGACTGGTACGACGTCTGGTTCCCCAACCTCTCGCCGAGCCCGGAGACGGTGAAGCTCGGGCAGGCGGCGGAGACACCCGCCGAGTGGACCGCGTTCAAGAGGAAGTACCGCAAGGAGATGGCGGCCCCCGACGCCCGTCACGCCCTCGAGCTCCTCGCCGCCCTCTCCCACCGGACCGACTTCTCGGTCGGCTGCTACTGCGAGAACGAGGACCACTGCCACCGCTCGGTGCTGCGCGAGCTCCTGGCCGAGAACGGCGCCGTGGTGAAGGGCTGACGACCGCGACGCTCTGCCGATCCGGTAGGCCGAAGCGTCGCCTACGGACGGCCCAGCACCGCGGTGGCGCCCAGGCCGAGGAGCAGGGCCAGCAGGAGCAGGCCCGAGGTCTCGAGGGCAGGCACCGAGAGGACCAGGACCTGGAAGCTCGTCGGTCCGCCGGTCCGAGGGTCCTCGGTGAACGCGAGGCCATCGTTCGTGGCGCCGCTGCCCAAGGTGTCCGTGGAGGGATCCAGGGAGAGGGCGAAGTGCAGCTCGCCCTGGTTCACCACCTCCGCGCCGTCCGTACCGTTCCGGATCGTCGCTTCGACCATGAGCACGACGGTCCCCCCCGGCGGGATCGAGCCGTTCCAGCGGATTCGATGGCTCACCAGGTCGAGGTCGACGGTCCCGCTCGAGGCGCTCGCCCCGGTGGCCACGAGCTCGCCCGGGAGGTCGTCTTCGAACTCCGGCGTGGCGTTGTCGGGCTGCAGGACCGAGGTGTCGTTGGTGATCGTGATGGTGTAGAGGACTTCGCCGCCCGGGACGAAGCTGCCCGACACCTCCTTCGAAAGGACAAAGGGCCTGAGCACCTGG
>CAZIIB010000882.1:0-1965 GCA_964539125.1 uncultured Thermoanaerobaculia bacterium
CTTGCGTGGTCTGGGGAAGGATCCGGAGGGTGTCGATCAGCCGGTGGTGGTCGAAACGTCCGTAGGCGACGCCGGCATGGAGCGAGTCGCGCAAGAGGTAGTCCATGCGATCGGCGCCGAAGGCGTCCCCGACGATGATCTCCGAGAGAATCGCCTGCCATTCGTCGAGCTCGGCACCGGCTTTCTTGGCTCCGACTGCGATCTTGACGATGTCCTCGCTCTGCGGCGACGGCCGCATGGCCTTCCAGACCTCCTCCATCTCGTCAGAGCGAATCAGTTCGATCGTCAGACGCTCGTGGTCCCAGCCCTCCGGCAGGAGCTCCCTTTCTGCCGCATGAGAGAACGGCAGGTGTCCGATGTCATGGCATAGGGCAGCCACCCGCAAGACTCGCTTCCAGTACTGAAGCCCGGCCTCATCCGGCAAGGCGTTGGCCAGTGGAGACGTCTCGAGCTTGTCCCGGCGCATCACGCTCTCGAAGATCCGTGTCGCGAGCTCCATCACGCCGAGCGAGTGCTCGAACCGCTTGTGGGTGGCGCCCGGGTACACGAGTGGCGTCAGCGCCAGTTGGTGGATGTGCCGGAGCCGCTGTACAGGGCGCGAATCGAGTACCCGTCGTTCGTCCTTGTGCAGGCGGACGAAGGTGTGGATCGGGTCCCGAATCTCGTGGACGTGCTTCATTGGCTCAGCCAAGCTGAAAGCGCTCCCACATCAAGTAGCGTCGAATTTACGCCTGTCACGACGCCGGAGTACAAGCCCTCCCTTTCGAAGTCAAGCAATCGGGCAAGCCATAGCTTCCCCCTACTCCTCACCAGGAGGTGCCGCCAACCCCTGCCGTTCGGCCCCACCCCACCCCGCCATCTGGTCCAGCAGCTCGTGGACGGCTTCCGCTCCGGTGCGCTCGCCGGAGAGGAGCCGGAGGTGGTCGCGGACGAGCTCATGGAGGCTGACACCCCGGCGCCGGGCCAGCTCGCGAGCTCGCTCGCGGAAGTCGTCGTCGACGGAGCGGGTCACGTTCACGAAAGACAGGAACCGCGCACACGGAATTCGTGGTTCTTCGCCGATTGCTGGCGTAGCCGGGTGAGTCATAATATGATTCACCAATGACTCATTCGGGAGGCCCGGCCATGACGCAGCTCACCCTCCGAGGATTCGACCGGGAGCTCGAAGCGCGACTCAACCGCCTCGCCCGCGAGCGCGGCCTGTCCCTGAACAAGGCGGCTCTGCTGCTCATGCGTCGCGGTGCGGGGCTCACCGAAGAAGGTGCCGAGGTGAGGACCGTGGGCGATTCGCTGGACGAGTTCATCGGCTCCTGGAAACCCGAGCAGGAGCGCGAAGTCCTCACTGCCGTCGAAGCCTTCGAGCAGATCGACGAGGACCTGTAGCGGTGAGGCTCGCCCTCGACACGAACGCCTACACCGCTCTGATGGCTGGCCACCGCGAGGTCGCGGCTCGTGTCCGCCAGTCAGAGCGCGTCTTCCTCTCGGTCGTCGTCGTCGGCGAGCTCCTGTTCGGCTTCCGGCATGGCTCGCGACTCGAGGACAACCTCCGGCAGCTCGACCGGTTCCTGGAGAGCCCCTACGTGGAGCTTCTCCCGGTCACTCGCGTGACCGCCGATCGCTTCGGCAGGATCGCGGCGGCGCTTCGTCGGCGTGGCCGCCCGCTCCCCAGCAACGACATCTGGATCGCGGCCCAAACCATGGAGACGGGTGCGGAGCTCCTCTCCGCCGACGCTCACTTCGACACCGTCGAAGGGCTGGCCTGGACTCTCTTCGAATAAGGGGAAAGGTCGTGCTCGGAGGCCGGGGGAGAAGGCGGCCACTTCCTGCGCGTCGCCCGGGTCGGCCTTGCACAAAACTAAAGCCTGGCTTAAGGTTTGTGCGAGATGACCAGGCACGAAAAGCGGCCGGGGGCACCGGACTGGAACGCGCTGTTCGACGTGGCTCAGTCGCAAGCGGGCTATTTCA
>CAZIIB010000883.1:0-457 GCA_964539125.1 uncultured Thermoanaerobaculia bacterium
CGATCCGGGAGGCGATCGAGCGATTCGCGGGCGTCGGGGCCGAGCGCCTGGAGAGCGCCGAGAGCGTGGCGGCCGTGCTCGCAGAGAAGGGGATCGAAGCGACGGGCGCTCCCTACGGCCGCCTGCTCATGGAGCTCTTCGAGGAGACGGTGGAGGAACAGCTCTCGGGGCCGGTCTTCATCACCGAGCACCCGGTCGAGGTCTCCCCCCTGTCGAAGGTGTCGCGCCAGGACCCGCGCTTCACCGAGCGTTTCGAGCTCTACCTCGGGTCGATGGAGATCGCCAACGCCTTTTCCGAGCTCAACGACCCCGACGTCCAGGCCGAGCGCTTCCGCGAGCAGCTCGCCGCCCGGGCCGCCGGCGACGAGGAGGCGCACCGCTTCGACGCCGACTACGTGCGGGCCCTCGAGCACGGCATGCCTCCGGCGGGCGGCGAGGGGATCGGGATCGACCGCCT
>CAZIIB010000883.1:467-1961 GCA_964539125.1 uncultured Thermoanaerobaculia bacterium
GGCCGGGCCTCCATCCGCGACGTGATCCTGTTCCCGCTGCTGCGCCCCGAGGAGCGGGATTGAAGCGGCCACGCCGCGCCGCGGCCCGCAGGGCCTCCAGCTTGTTCCACTCGCGTCTGCCGTTCCCCGTGCTCCTCGCGCTGCGCTACTTGCGGAGCACCCGGCGCGACGCCTTCACCACCTTTCTCTCGGTGGTGGCCGTGGGGGCCATCACGGTGGGGGTGGCGGCCCTGATCCTGTCGCTCTCGGCCCTGGCGGGGTTCCAGAGCCTGCTGCGCTCCGAGGTGCTCGCCCAGACCCCGGAGATCGAGGTCACCCTGCCTCCGGATCTGGCGCCGGCGGCGGCGGTCGAGACCGAGGCCGCCGCGCGGCGGGTAGCGGGCGTCCGCTCGGTGGTGGCGGTGGTCCGGGGCCACGGCTGGCTGGTCAGCTCCGGGCGCGTGGTTGCGGCTGACCTGGTGGGCTTCGAGGGAGACACCCCTCCGGCCCTGCCCGGCGTCGAGGGCTCGGGACCGGGCCTCTTTCTGTCGCGCACCCTGGCGGGCTCCTGGGGCCTGGCGCCGGGAGCCGTGGTAGAGGTGGTCTCGCCCCGGCCCACGCTCACCCCCATGGGGCCCCAGCCGCGCCTGCGCAGCGTCCCACTCGCCGGGACCTACGAGGGAGGCAAGGTGATGGAGGTGGAGCGCGCGGCGCTGCCGCTACAGGTCGCCGAGAGCCTGCTCGGCCGCGGCCGACGTCACCTGCTGGTGGACACCGGAGGGCTGGACGCGGCGCTGGCCGTCGCGCCCCGTCTCGGCGCGGTCCTGCCGGCCGGCTCGCGGATCGACACCTGGCGGGATCTCAACCGCCCGCTCTTCTTCGCCCTCCGCCTCGAGCGGATCTTCCTCTTCCTCGGCGTCTCGCTGATCGTCGTCGTGGCCTCCCTCGCCCTCCTCGCGGACCTCGCCCTGATCATCGCCAACAAGCGCGAGGACATGGGCATGCTGCTGACCCTGGGCGCCACGCCCCGCACTCTCCGGCGGGCGTTCCTGTTGCTGGGTGGGCTGCTCGCCATGCTCGGGTCGGCCCTGGGCGCCGCCCTGGGTGTGGGCGCCTCGCTCCTCTTCGAGCGTTTCCATCTCATCCATCTTCCCGGGGACGTCTTCTTCGTCGACTACATCCCCTTCCAGGTGCGCCCGGCCAACCTGGCGTTCATCCTTGCGGTCACCCTGGGCCTCGCCTTCGCCGCCTCCCTCTACGGCGCCGGCAAGGCGGCGGCCCTCTCTCCGATCGAGGCGCTCCGGCGATGACACCTCCCGGAACCCTACGGCCGCCGTCGGGGGCAGGCGCCCTCTCCCCCCCGCGAGGGAGGGGAGAGGGTCGGGGGGTGGGGGGGCGATGAGTGTAAGAGTCGAGGCGGCCGGCCTGGTGAAGGGCTACCGCGACGGTGAGCTCCGAGTCGAGGTGCTCCGGGGGGTCGACCTCCACGTCGAGCCCGGGGAGATGGTGGCGGTG
>CAZIIB010000884.1:0-1950 GCA_964539125.1 uncultured Thermoanaerobaculia bacterium
GGAACGCCCGGACGAAGTCGGGATCGTCCGGGGCGGGTCGGTCCGGCAGGGCCTGGCCGCGCGGGCCATAGCGCTCGCGGACGATGATGCCCGCGTCGAAGCCGAAGGGATATTCGCCGCCCCACAACACCTTCCCCGCCTCGTCGGTGGTGACCGGCGCAGCGGGCTCGGAGACCGCGGATGGCGCGGGTGGGCGGGGCGCGGGGGTCGCCCGGGCCTGGCGCTGGGCTTCCCGCTGCTTCTCGCGCGCGGCCTTCTCCATGGCGGTGTCGGCCCGGTCGACGATCTCCTTCGCCTGCTCGCTCTCCGGCTCGATCTCGAGAACCGACTGCGCCGCCTCCCTGGCCTCCTGCCAGTGGTTTCCCTCGGCGGCGATCCGGGCCGTCTCGAGCTCCTGGGCGACGCGCGTCGACTGCGTCTCCAGGCGATCGAGCGCCTGGGCCTGCTCGGCGACCTCGCGCCGCCGCGCCCGGATCCGGGCGATGTCCGGCGCGACCTTCTCCGCCTCCTGGAGCAGCACCAACGCCGCGGCGGGATCCCCCTCGTGCAGCCGGCTGGAGGCCTCGCGCAGGAGCGGCAGCGCCCGCCGCCGTTCGAGATCTTCCGGCGAGGGGCGCGCCCCGGTGCCCGTCCAGCCCGCGGCGAACAGGAGCAGGCCGCCCAGCAGCGAGCCCACCACCGCCGTCACCGCGCCGACCAGGAGGACGCGCGGCAGCGGAGGTCGGCGCTCCGGCGGAGGCATCAGGCGCTGCGCGGTACGCCGTGCGCCGGAGGTCGCGGTCCGGCGGGCGCTCCGGACGGACGCCACGACGCGCTCGGAGAGTCGGGACCAGCGCGAGGAAGACGGAGGCGTGGAGGTGCCCGACGGGGTGGAGCGGACGGCGGGCGCGGGCGGCACCGGGGGCTCGAGCGATCCTGGATCGAGGATCACCTGCGTCTCGTTGAGCCGCTCCTGGGCCTTCGAGTCCGCCACCGCCACACGCAAGGCGTCGGCGAGATCCCGGACCCGGGAGAAGCGGTCGTCCGGGTTCTTGGCGAGGGCCTGGGAGAGCACCGCCTGGATGCGCTCCGGCAGGTGGCCGATGTGTTCTTCGGGAGGCGTGTAGCCGTCGTAGACGATCCGGTGGGTGACCATCGTGACGTTGTCCCCCCGGAAGGGCTTCTCACCGGTCAGCATCTCGTAGAGCACCACGCCCAGGGAGAAGATGTCGGCGCGGTGGTCGGCGGGCTCACCCTGAATCTGCTCCGGAGCCATGTAGTTGGGGGTGCCGAGGAGCTGGCCGTCGAGGGTGAGGTTCGAGGCGTCGAGCCGCGCGATCCCGAAGTCGGTCAGCTTGACCTTCCGGTCCTGGGTGATGAGGATGTTCGCCGGCTTGACGTCCCGGTGGACCACCCCTTTCGAGTGGGCGTACTCGAGCCCTTCGGCGACCTGGCCGACGACGTTCACGACCTCCTCGAGAGAGGGGCGCTTCTCCGCGTACAGGATCTCCTTGAGGTCGGTGCCCCGCACGTACTCCATCGCGATGAAGGTGGCCCCCTCCTCGCTCTGCTCGACCACGTCGTGAATCGTCACGATGTTGGGATGCGAGAGGATGCCGGCGCTCTGGGCCTCCCGGATGAACCGGGCCCGAAAGATGTCCAGCTCCCGCCCGTGGATGGCGGCGCCCATGTGAAAGGTCTTGAGCGCCACCAGGCGGCCGATCAGGGGGTCCTTCGCCAGGTAGACCACACCCATGGCACCGCGACCGATCTCGTCGAGGATCTTGTAGCGGCCGAGCTGAGTCGGTGTCGTGCTCAACATCTCATCTCGCGTCTGGCGGGGTACAGGGCTGACGTTCATTCTAGCAGCCCGATCCCCGCCTTCGCAGCCCTTCGCCACGAATTCCTTGGACTCTCGTAAATAGCTGAACTATAAGGACTTAATGGATGCCCCGAGGACCCGGGACCCTG
>CAZIIB010000885.1:0-1950 GCA_964539125.1 uncultured Thermoanaerobaculia bacterium
CTCGCGCAACGACATCGTGGATGGACTGGCTGTGATTGCAGCGACGCTTGGCGTGTGGTTGTTCGACTCCGGATGGCCCGATGTCGTGATCGCAACTGCCTTGCTTGTCTTCTTCCTGCGGTCAGCCACCCGTGTGCTTGGGCGGGCGTGGCGCGAATTGCACGGCACTCCGACGCCAGGCTAGTCGATTCGTCGGATGGTGGCCGCGAACCGCGTAATTCGCTGCATAATGCAACCGATGACACCTCGGCGTTCACAACTTCATCGATCCCATTGGCTTCGCATGCGAAACGCGTTCGCTCTGACGAGCGGCGCAGTCGGATGATCGAGCCTCTGCTGCTTACGGCAGCGCGCATCCTCACCTATGAGCGGCAACGGGCGCTGACAAACGCCAGCGGCTTTTTCTTCGAGCGCGAGGGACGCTTGTTCCTCGTGACGAGCCGCCATGTGGTCATCGACAGGCCCAGCAAGCACTTTCCGGATCGCCTCGAGATCGAACTGCACATCGATGCGAACAATCTGGCCCGCTCCACGGGGTTTTCGATACCGCTCTACCAGAATGGCAAGAGCATCTGGCGCCAGGGCCTCGACACGGCTGGCGAGATCGACGTAGCGGTGATCGAAATCAAGCGATCTGCGCTTCCCGATACCACCATCTACCGCGCCTTCACGCCCGATCACCTGCACCGCCCGCCCGCCGTGGTAGAGGTCGGCTCGCCTCTGCTGATTGTGGGCTTTCCGCTCGGATTCCACGACGCGTTGCACCACATGCCCGTCGTGCGCCAGGCAGTCGTTGCGTCTTCGTTCGGACTGCGCTTCCAGGGTGAGGGCTACTTCCTCACCGATGCGCGCACGCACCGGGGTACCAGTGGTGCGCCGGTGGTGATGCGCGTTTCCGCTCCAGACGACGCGAGGCTGGGCGATCTGCCATGGATGCTGCTCGGCGTGCACTCGGCACGGCTCGATCTCGGCACCCGCGACGTGGTACTGGACGAGGCCCTCGGTCTGAACTGCGCGTGGTATGCCGACATCCTGTCGACTCTGACCGAGCGCTGAGTATGCTGTGTCTGTCATGTGAACGTGGCTGCCGATGATGTCCGGTCGACAACCTTCCTGCGAGTGCCACCACGTGGCGAAAACCGAGTTCGACCGCCTGCTGCCAGACGTCGTGAAGTAGCGGGTCTCGAGTGGTTCAACCCGACCGAGCTGTAGCATCGTGAATGACGCGACCTGGTACCACGGTCTCTGGCATCCGTCCCTCGGAGCCGTCATCGTGTACACGCTCGTGCTGACCCACGTGACGATCGTCTCCGTCACGGTGTATCTGCACCGCTACTCCGCGCATCGTGCGCTCGAGTTACATCCGGCGTTGCAGCATTTCTTCCGCTTCTGGCTGTGGCTCACCACCGGCATGCTCACCGAGCAGTGGACGGCGATTCATCGCAAGCATCACGCGACCTGCGAGACGCACGACGATCCGCACAGCCCGCAGATCCATGGACTCGCCACCGTGTTGTTTCGGGGGGCAGAGCTGTACGGTGTGGAGGCACACAATCCGAAGACCATTGAGCGGTTCGGTCGCGGCACGCCTGATGACTGGATGGAACGCCGCCTCTACAGGCCCTACAAACGGTGCGGCATCGCTGCCATGGCGGTGATCGACGTACTGTTGTTGGGTCCGCTCGGGCTCACCGTGTGGGCGGTGCAGATGCTGTGGATCCCGTTCCTGGCGGCGGGCGTGGTGAACGGACTCGGTCACTATGCGGGCTATCGCAACTTCGCCACACCGAACGCGTCGACGAATCTACTACCCTGGGGCCTCCTCATCGGCGGCGAGGAACTGCACAACAATCATCACGCCATGCCCAGTTCCGCGAAGCTGTCAGTGAAATGGTGGGAGTTCGACCTGGGATGGTTCTGGATCCGACTGTTTTCCGTGCTCGGCCTCGC
>CAZIIB010000886.1:0-1942 GCA_964539125.1 uncultured Thermoanaerobaculia bacterium
CGTTCGAGAAGGCGCGCCGCGAGCAGGTCTCGATCTGCCGCGCCTGCGGGGTGGCGGCGCGGGTGCCGGACCCGGTGCGCTGCACGGTCTGCGGCGCCTCCGACTTCGAGGTGGTCTCTCCCGAGGTCCTCGACCGGATCGCCGAGGCCGAGGGCGGGGTGACCGAGGAGCGGACCTACGACGGACGCAAGCTCGCCTGGACCCAGGACGCGAGGAAGGCGCTGCGTGCCATCGGCGACCGCTACCAGCGGCGCCGGGCCAAGGCGCGGATCGAGAAGACCGCCCACGGCCAGCGCCTGGAGACGGTGACCCTGGAGATGGCGAAGCGCTTCATCGAAGAGGAGACCGGGATCCTCTACCAAGCCGCAGAGCCCGAGGCGGCGGCAACGGAGGGAGCGGGGGTTGAAGGCAGCGAGGAAGGGGAAGCTGGCGAGATCCCTCGACTCGCTTCGCTCTCTCGGGACAGGCTCGAGAAGCTGGAACCGGACGAGGACGCCCGAAACCTGATCGCGCGGGACGCCCAGAACAACCCGCTCCTGTCGCGCTACGACTGGACCGAGGACGCCGTCGAGCGGGTGCTCCGGGTGCCGGCCGGCTTCATGCGCGACAAGACCCAGCGCCGGATCGAGGACCTGGCCGCCGAGCGGCAGGCCGGAACCATCGATCTCGCCCTGGTCGAGGCCGGGATCGAGGAGGGCCGGCGCATGATGGCCGAGATGTTGGGCCAGGTGGAGGGAAAGCAGGACGAGGCCGCCGCGGCTCCGCCCGCCGACACGGCCGGCACCGGCCACGGCCAGGCGGCCGAAGCCTGCCCGGTGGAGCACGAGACGGCCCGGGCCGAGCCCTCGACCGAGCCCTCGCGGACGACCCTCAACGAGGTCTCGAAGATGAGCGAGATGGAGCGCCTCCGGGCGGGGCTCCGCTCGTAGATCCTCGCTTGCCCTCGTACCGCTTCTGCCGGCCGGACGACATCCCGCTCCTGGTGCGGGCGGTCAACGAGTGCTTCGCGCCCCACTTCCCCGGCACGGAGGCGATGACCGTCGACTCGTTCCGGCGGGAGATGAGGGAGCTCGACCTCTGGCCCTCGAGCTGCCTGGTGGCCCTCGGCGGCCCGGACCCGGTCGCGGTCTTGACCGGCACCAAGCGGGAGGCCGCGACCCTGGTCTCCCGGATCGGCGTTCGCCCCGGGGAGGAGGGCCAGGGCCACGGCGGGCATCTCCTGACCTCGCTCTCCCAGAAGCTCGCGGTCCTGGGACCGCCTCGGCTGCTGGCTGAAGCGCCGGCCGCCCTGCCGCGGGTCGGACACTTCTTCGAACGCCAGGGCTGGCGCCGGGAGGCGACGTTCACCGACTGGCTCCGGCCGGCGCGTGGCGAGGTCGAGCCGGTGCCGGAGGGCCTGGTGGCGCCCGTCACCGTGGACGAGCTGACGGCGGCCGGCGCCCTCGAGGTGCCCGAGGACCCCGCCTGGGTCCGCACCCGGCCGAGCCTCACGAACCGCCGGGAGAGCCTTCGGGGGCTGGCCATCGCCGGCCCGGACCGGATCGAGGGCTGGCTGCTCTACGCCGGGCCCGGGGAGGTCGGCGAGGGAGCCCCAGCGGAGGTCGTCGGCTGGGGCGCGGCCGAGCCCGAGGCGCGGCGGGAGCTCCTCCTCGGGGCGCTCCTCCGCCACCTGATCGGCCTCCTCGGTGCGACCGGCGGCCCGAACCGATCGATCCGCGTGGCGCGGCTGGGAAAGGACGAGGCGCCGGCGCGCCTCCTCGCCACCCTGGGCTTCGCGCCGGAAGCGCAGTACCATCGCTACGAGGCCGAGGCCCAACCCCGATGACCCAACAACCGACCCCGATCGAAGCGGCCGAGCTCTGCCTCGGCCGATGGAGTCCGAGCCCTTGAAGACCTACCACGACATCACCGGCGACGGCGGCTCCGACGTCCTCGGCCAGGT
>CAZIIB010000887.1:0-1939 GCA_964539125.1 uncultured Thermoanaerobaculia bacterium
GCCCCACTTCATTTACAAGCCCGCGTCGAGCGACTCGACCAAGACCCAGGTCCTGATCTGGTTCAAGAACGAGCGCAGCGAAATGGCGCGGATCACCGCCCGGGTCTTCGCCCTGGCGTAGAGGTGCCGGACGAAAGGAGCCTCGTGATGAAACGGAAGACACGCCCCATCTTGGCCCTCTGGGCCGGTCTCGTCGCCCTGGCGGGCGTGCCGGCCGCGGCGCACGCCGCGATCGGCGCCTGCTTCGAGTTCCCTACCGACACGAGCATCGGGGTTGCGCGCAACCTCGGGGCCAAGGGACAGATCGAGCTGACGATCACGAACCCAGCCCCGGGGTGCACGGCCCTCTCGGTCGGAGATCCGCAGCTGCCGTTGAGCCTCGCGGGCTCGTCGGCGAGCCTCGACCTCATGGTCAACGGCTCCCCGGCCAACCTCAGCTGCACCCAGGGCGACCTCAGCCCCGCTCCGGGGGCCTGCGGCTACGACCTGGTCCACGGCGCCTTCTCCAACCCCGGCGTCGTGGACACCGTTCGGGTGGTCTACGGCGGGCTCTTCGCGCCCTCCGACCCGATCACCGTGACGATCAGCAACGTCCAGGACAACACGGGCGCTATGGCCTCGCGGACCTGGGGGTTCACGAGCAGCGCCAATCCACCCCGGCAGCCGGCGGCCGTCGAGCTGGTGTTCGACGTCTCCGGGAGCATGGCCTGGCCCACCGTTCCGGCTGGCTCGGTCAACCGCATCACGACCCTCAAGACCGCGGCGGACGCCTTCTTCAGCCTGCTCCCCTTCTACACCATCTCCGGAGACCAGCTGGGCGCCATTTACTTCAGTACCACGGCCTCGGCCTTCGGTGCGCCGCCCGGCAGCAACCTGAAGGCGGCCGACGACCCGAGCCAGGTGGGACCCGTCCAGACGGACCTCGACGGCCGCACGCCGACCAACGCCACCTCCATCGGCGCCGGGCTCGAGCTCGCCGACAGCTCCACTGGCTTCGACGGCACGACCGCGCGCATGTACGTGCTCCTGTTCTCCGACGGCGAGCAGAACACCTCGCCCGCCGTGAGCGTGGCGGGCAACGTGCTCCAGGTCGGCGGTGCTACCTACAACTCCGGCATCAAGGTCTGCCCGATCACGGCGGGTCAGCAGGCCGCTCCCGGCTTCGCGCTCCAACAATCGATCGCGGTGGCGAGCTGCGGCTCGCACAATGCCCACGTCGACGCGATGAGCGACACCCTGGCCCTGACGCGGCTCCAGAGCTTCTTCGTCCAGGACCTCTCGGAGATCCTGGTGGGGGACAAGCTCGAGCTGGTCCGGGACACGACCGGCACTCTGCCGAAGGGACAGAACCGGGAGGAGACCTTCCTGGCCAATCCCGACGACCTGTCGATCGCCCTCTTCCTCTCCTGGTCGGGAGCCCAGTCGGCGGCCGCGGAGAGGCACCTGACCTTCGAGCTCGTGGCGCCGGACGGCACCGTCGTCCCGGTCGGTCAGCTCACCCATTTCACCGCCGGGTCGAGCTTCACCAAGGTGCCGCTTCCGGCCATCGCCGGCGGAGCCCGGATCGCCACCTCGGGCCAGTGGACCGTGCGCCTCCTGGGCGACGACCTTCCGCAACTCGACTACCACCTGATCGTCCTGGCGGACAACGCCACCCTCTCGTCGGCCTTCTCGATCGACGCTACCGACCCGGGGACCGGAGAGGACATCCCCATCTCGGTGGCCCTCACCGAGGCGGGAACTCCGGTCACCGGGGCCACCGTCGTGGCCCACCTCGTGGGTCCCCACGACGGCCTCGGCGAGGTCCTGTCGGAGGACGCCGCGGGGGCCGCACCCGCGGACTCCGGCCAGAACCCCGTCGCCCAGGGCAAGCTCTTCGCCCTGCTCCAGAACCCGGGAGCCGCGGCGCAGCTGGCCCTCGAGGACCGGGGCATCGTCC
>CAZIIB010000888.1:0-1938 GCA_964539125.1 uncultured Thermoanaerobaculia bacterium
GAGGAGGAATTTGACTGGAGCAAGCCCTTCGACCGCGCCAACCGCTCCGTCGCCCGGCCGTCCAGGGGCTCCAGGTACTGCGCGCGGATCGTCCGCCGAGCGTCTCGGCCGGCGCCGGGGTCGGCCAGCGCTCGGATCACCTGGGCGACGAGCTCCTCGGCGGACCGGCAGAGCGCCTGGAGATCCTGCTCGATGAGCGGCCGAAAGTGCCGCTCGAGCCAGTTCGAGGCGAAGAAGCGAGCGTACTCCTCCGGCATGTAGGGATTGAAGACCGGCACCACGGTCGGGGTGTCGAACAACGCCGCCTCCAGCGTCACCGTCGAGCCCGGGCTGATGCAGACGTCGGCGTGGCGGAAGAGGTTTCCGGCGAGGACCATCTCCTCGCGCGTAGGGTACCAGCCGAGGCCCGGAACGTAGCCCACGTACCGCGACAGCAGCAAGTCGGGCCGCGCGGCGTGGACCGTGAAGTAATGCGCGCGCGAGGCCGGGTGCAGGCGCAGGACGATCTGCGGGCGGCCGGGAACAGCGCCTCGGTCGATCGCGGCGAGGAACGCGTCGAGCGGGCCGGTCTCGTCGATGTCCTTCCGGAACTCTCCCAGGGTGGCCCAGAGCAGGATCGGCCGCTCCGGATCGAGCCCCAGCCGGCCGGCGAGCTCCTCGCGGCTCCACGCCGCGCCCTCGGCCAGGTAGGCGTCGAAGGCCGGAGCGCCGACGGCCACCACCTCGTCGTCGCGGTAGGCCCATCGGCCGCAGAGCTCGCGGCGATTGCGCTCCGACCAGCACGTCATGCGGTCCGGGCGGATCTTGAGGCCCCGGAAGGCGTTGTCCCAGGAGAAGAGGTTCCCGACGGTGGGGACGCCCGCCCGCTGCGCGGCAGCGACCAGGTCGCGGCAGAACGGATGGATCACGTGGGTCGCCACCACCACGTCGGGAGCCCAGTCGCGTACGAGCTGGCGCTCCCGCACGGCGCGGCGGGCGACCGGGCCGCGGCTCGCCCACCGCCAGAGGCCGCGGCGGAGGCCGTGGAGGCCGAGGCCTCCCAAGCTCCGGTCGAGGCGCTCGTGGACGACCTCGGTGGTGGAGAGCTTGCCGCGGGCGGGCAGGCGCGTGAGCTCCACGCCATCGCGGGCGTGGCGCTCGACGAACCAGGGCACTGTGGCGGCCGGCGTGACCATGAGCACCTCCGCGCCGGCTCCGGCGAGGTGGTCGAGGAGGCCGTTCTCGAGCAGCGCTCCGGCCACCCGCCCGTCGTGGAGCTCCAGGAGCACGCGGCTCATCGCCGACCTCCGAGCATCCTCAAAGTCCGCCCAGGCCGATCAAGCGGTTGAGCGCCTCGCGGAACCCGCCCGCGCCGTGCAGGTGGCCGCTCCAGATCTCCGGCACCCAGGAAAAGTCGCTCTCGCCCAGCAGCACGAGGAGCCGCTCCCACTCGATCACTCCCTCGCCGATCTGCAGGCCCTCGCCGTCGATGCCGCTGGCGTCGGCGAGGTGCAGATGGCGCGCGTGGGGCAGGCAGATGCGCACGAACTCCTCGAGGTCCCGGCCGTAGCAGGCGCAATAGAGCTCGGCATGCGAGACGTCCAGGGTCATTGCCACGCCGAGCTCCTGGCAGAACTCGACCATCTCCTCGGGCCGGATGAACAGGTTCTGGAACCACTGGCCGCCGAAGTACCAGGGGCGGGGAGGCAGGTTCTCGGGCAGGAGGGTGACGCCCCGCGGCTCGAGGGCCCGGAAGGTCTCCACCGCGCGCCGCCACATCTGCGTCGTGTCGTGGACCGGCTCGTCGAGCGACATCCCGCCGACGTGGAAGACCACCGCCGGCTCTCCGGAGAAGTGGGGCGCCAGCTCGCGGGCCCGGTCGATGGTCGCCTGGAAGAGCCCGAAGGCGCGCTCCCGGTCGTCGTCGCGCTCGGCGGCAAGGTCGAGCAGGCGGTTGCC
>CAZIIB010000889.1:0-1934 GCA_964539125.1 uncultured Thermoanaerobaculia bacterium
TGGGAGGTGGGCCGGCTGGCGGCCGCGAGCCTCCTGGGCGAGCCGGCGAGCGAGTCCTTCGACCAGGCTCGCTTCTGAATCCGGAGCCGCGGCGTCCGGGGCCGCCGACGGCCGCTGAAACCCGCCAATCCGCTCGCTCGTTAGATCGGGTGAGGGGGCCCGTGCCCGGACCGTCCCCAAGGAGACCGCCGATGACCGAACGACCGCCGCGCCCCGACCGCGCCCGCCTGGAGCTCCTGGGCCGGGATCTCCGCCACTCCGTCCGCACGCTGGCGCGCGGACGGGGCTTCACCCTCACCGTGCTCGTCACCCTGACGCTGTGCATGGGCGCGGCGGTGGCCGCCTTCAGCGTCTTCCGGTCGGTCGTCCTCGAGCCCCTCCCGTTCCCGGGCTCCGACCGCCTGGTGATCCTCAACAACAGCTACCCCGGCGCAGGCGTCGAGCGGGCGTCGAACGGCGTGCCGGACTTCTACGACCGAAAGAAGCAGGTGGGAGCCTTCGCGAGCGTGGCCCTGTTCCGCACCCAGGGGCCGACGCTGCTCCACGACCAGACTCCGGAGCGGGTCCGCACGCTGGTCGCCACCCCGTCGATCTTCCAGGTGCTCGACGTCTCGGTGGTCCGCGGTCGCGCCTTCACCGCCGAGGACGGCGAGGTGGGCAAGGAGAAGAAGGTGATCCTCACCTACGGCATGTGGCAGCGTCTCTTCGGCGGCCGGGACGACGCCCTGGGGCAGGACGTGCGCCTCGACGGCGAGCCCTACGCCGTGATCGGGGTCCTGCCGCAGGGCTTCGAGGTGCCCGACACCCGCGCCAAGCTGGTGATCCCGGCCGCTTTCACCGCCGAGGAGCGCTCGGACGACCGGCGCCATTCGAACTCCTGGCAGATGATCGCCCGCCTCGCTCCGGCCGCGTCCCTCGCCCAGGCGCGCGCCCAGATCGACGCCCTGAACGCGCGCAACCTCGAGCGCTTCCCCCAGTTCAAGCAACTCTTGATCGCCGCCGGCTTCCACACGCTCGTCGAGCCCTGGCGCGAGGACATGATCCGCGACATCCGGCCGAAGCTCGCCTTGCTCCTGGGCGGCGCCCTCTTCGTCCTCCTGATCGGCTGCGTGAACATCGCCAACCTGATCCTCGTTCGCACCAGCACGCGTCAGAAGGAGCTCGCCACGCGCTGCGCCCTGGGCGCGGGGCGCGGTCGCCTGGCGCGCCAGCTCATCACCGAGAACCTCCTGCTCACCCTCGCCGGAAGCGGGCTCGGGCTGCTCGCCGGCTCCTGGAGCCTGCGGCTTCTCGCCACGCTGGGCGCCGAGCACATTCCGCGGGGCGCCGAGATCGGGATGGACGGCGGGGTGCTCCTGGTCACGCTCGCCGTGTCCCTCGTCCTGGGCGCCGTGTTCGGGCTGATCCCGGTGGTGCAGGTGTTCCGCGACGACCTCTCCTCGATCTTCCGCGAGGAAGCGCGGACGGGAAGTGCCTCGCGCCGCGCCGTCGTCGCCCGGAGGGTCCTGGTCGCGGTCCAGGTGGCGTTCGCCTTCGTGCTCCTGGTGGGGGCGGGCTTCCTGCTCGCGAGCTTCCGGAAGCTGCTGGCGGTCGACCCGGGCTTCCGGCCCGACGGGGTGCTGACGGCCACCGTCTCGCTGCCCGACAGCCGCTACAAAGAGGACGAGGACCAGCGGGCGTTCGCCGAGCGCTTCCTCGAGCGCGTGCGGGCGCTCCCGGGGGTCGAGCGGGCCGGTCTCACCGATGCGATCCCGTTCGGGGGCAACTCGAGCTCGAGCGTGATCACCGTGGAGGGCTACGAGCCGCAACCGGGCGAGTCGGTGCGGGCGCCGTTCCAGCGGATCGTCTCGCCCGGCTACTTCGAGACCATGGGCATCAAGGTCTTGGAGGGGCGGGACTTCGACGCGCGGGACACGGCCGACTCGCAGAAGGTG
>CAZIIB010000890.1:0-1928 GCA_964539125.1 uncultured Thermoanaerobaculia bacterium
TCCGGGCGGGGATCGCCGCGGTCGAGCCTGAAGGGCTGGTCCGGAGGTACCTCGAGGCTCATCCGGAGCTGATCTCCCGCGGCCGGGCGGTCCACGTGGTGGCGGTCGGCAAGGGGGCGAGCGCCATGGCGCGGGGCGCCGCGGCGCACCTGGCCGGGACTCGGGGCGGCCGCATGGCGGGCGGAGTCCTGATCGCACCCGAGGGCTCGACGGGAGGCGGGCCGGAAGGGTTGCGGCGCTTCGCCGGCGGCCACCCGGTGCCCGATGCCGAGGGGGTGGCCGGCGCGCGGGCGGTTCTCGAGCTGGCCCACCGCCTGGCAGGGCGCCTGGCGCGCGGCGAGCCCGCGCCGGAGCTCCTCCTGGTCCTCCTCTCGGGCGGCGGCTCGGCCCTCATGACCCTGCCCCCGGAGGGCGTGCCCCTGGCGGCGATCCGGGCCACGACCGAGGCGCTCCTCGGCTCCGGCGCGCCGATCCGCGAGATCAACGCCGTGCGCAAGCACCTCGACCGCCTGAAGGGCGGCCGTCTGGCCCGGGCCGTCGCTCCCGTCCCGGCGGTGGCGCTGGTCCTCTCCGACGTGGTGGGAGATCCCCTGGACGTCATCGCCTCCGGACCGCTGAGCCCCGACGCCACCACGTACGCCGACGCGGAGGGGGTCCTTCGCCGCCACGGTCTCTGGGAGGGCCTGCCCGCGAGCGTGCGCCGACATCTCGAGCGGGGCCGCTCGGGCGAGGAGCCGGAGTCGCCGAGCGTCGGAGACGCCTGCTTCGAGACCGTGGAGGCCCGCGTGGTGGGCGACGACGCCCTGGCCGCCGCGGCGGCCTGCCGCGAGGCGGAGCGCCGCGGCTACCGGAGCCGCCTGCTCTCGGCCCTCGTGACCGGCGAGGCTCGTGAGGTCGGGCGGGTGCTGGCGGGAATCGGCCTCGAGGCGGCGCGCCGGCCGCGGACGGGGCGCCCGGCACCGGCCTGCCTGGTCGCCGCCGGCGAGACCACCGTCCAGGTCACCGGCGGGGGCCGGGGCGGGCGCAACCAGGAGGTGGCCCTGGGCGCGGCCCTGGCACTCGACGAGCTGGCGCGTCCGGAGGATCCGCCGCTCCTCGTCGCTTCGGCCGGCACCGACGGCATCGACGGGCCCACCGACGCCGCCGGCGCCCTGGCCGACGCCGCCACCGTCCGCCGCGCCCGGAAGCTCGGCCTCGACGCCGCCCGCGCCCTGGCCGACAACGACGCCTACCCCTTCTTCGAGGGCCTGGGAGATCTGATCACGACCGGCCCCACCGGCACCAACGTCATGGACCTGATGCTGGTCCTGGCCGGAGCTCCCGAGAGGCGCGGCGAGCCTTGAGCTTCAGGGCGGCGCGTGGCCGTCGGCGACGAAGCTCGCGCCCGAGGCCACCGAGAAGCCGCTGGTCAGGACGATGTGGGGCGCCAGGAAGGTCACCGTGTCGGGCGCCGTGGTCGCGACCTGGAAGCCGCTCCCCGCGGTGATCGTGTCGCACGCTTCGTAGGTCGTGGTGCTCGTGACCGTCTGGCTCGAGAGGTTCTGGTTGGTGGCGGCGGTGCAGGCGACGTCCAGGTAGATCGTATCGGTCGCCTGGAGCACGCTCGTGCCGTTCTTGATCTGGGCATAGACCGTCTTGGTCCCGGCGCCGCCGGCGAGGGTCCAGACCGCGTCCGCCTGGTAGGGCTCCCAGGCCGACCAGGTCGTGCCGTCGTTCGAGAAGCGCATCTCCAGGGCCCAGCCAGAGCCGTAGACGTAGAGGTCGACGGTCGCCGAGGTGGTCGACGGCGCCTCGCGGTCGATCACCACCGGGTAGACGCCGTAGCGGCGGCCGAAGTCCTGGGTCCAGTAGCGGTAGAACGGACCGTCGTTGAAGAGGTCCGGCGTGCAGTCGCCGTTCTGGTCCTCCTCCACGTTCGCCTGATCGCT
>CAZIIB010000891.1:0-1923 GCA_964539125.1 uncultured Thermoanaerobaculia bacterium
AGATCCTCGACGCGAACCAGGTCACGGCCTACTTCGCCTACGCCAACCGGGTCGCCGACGGCCTCGGGATCGAGCTCGAGCCCTGGAAACGGTGAGGGCCGCCGAGTCCTCTAACTGGTGGGTCGCCCCAAAGTGGACGGAAAATCTGTCCAGTGCTAGAATCCAAGTCATGAAGACCATCGGCGCCACGGAGTTCAAGCAGAAGTGCCTCGCGCTGCTCGACCGGGTGGAACCGGAGGGCATCGTCATCACGAAGCACGGCAAGGCCGTGGCGAAGCTGGTTCCGGTGGCAGCCGACTCGGCTCTCCTGATCGGAAGCCTCTCCGACAAGATCCATGTGCAGGGAGACCTGCTCTCGACCGGGCTGCGGTGGGATGCTCAACCTTGACACCCACATCCTGGTCTTCGCTCTGAGCGGGAAGCTCACGCGGGCTGAGCGCACGTTGCTTTCGGGAGAGACCTGGAGCATCTCCGGGATCGTCTTCTGGGAGATCTCGAAGCTGGTCCAGCTCGGCCGCCTCGAGATGGACCTCGACGATCCGGACGTCGTGCGTGCCCTCTCGAAGGTCCACACCTGGCCGCTCACCCTCGACGTCTGCCGCGCCATCCAGAACCTCGACTTCCAGGGCGATCCGGCCGACGAGCTGATCGCCGCCACGAGCCTGGTTCATCACGTACCGCTGGTCACCCGCGACGCGACGATCCGCGCCTCCAAGCTCGTGCCGCTGGCCGGATAACACGACATGCCCACCGCCGGAAAACCCGAAGATCTCCGCCGCTGGGTGGAGAACCAGCGTGCCGCCCAGGAGCGCGAGCGAGAAGCGGCGCGCGAGTCGGGCTACGCTCCGGATCCTGTCAATGCGGCCCTCGACCTCATCGACCTCGCCGCGGAGCATCTCGGCTGGCCGATCCCGGAGGACGAGGTCCGACGGCGCGAGACGGAGCACGCCCGAGAGCAGTGGGCCCGCCTCCGCAGGGCCCTCGGCGGTCCATGAGCCCTTCGCCGGATCGTCGGATCTTCCAGGCGCTCGCAGCGCTCGACGCGGCGCTCGGAGAGCTGGGCGTCCCGGCCATGGTGATCGGCGGCATTGCGGTCATCGCGCGCGGCGTGCCCCGGGCGACGGTGGACGTGGACGCCACGGTCTGGGGCGCCTCGGTCTCCCTGGACGACCTCTTCGCCACACTGGCCCACCACGAAATCCTTCCACGCATCGCCGAAGCCGAGGACTTCGCCCGCCGCCGCCATGTCCTTCTTCTCCAGCACGGGCCTTCCGGCACCCCGCTCGAGGTGAGCCTAGGGTGGCTTCCCTTCGAACTCGAGGCCATGGAGCGGGCGACTCGCGTCGACCTCGGAGACCTGAGCATCCCGGTCCCCCAGGTCCAGGACCTGATCGTCTACAAGGCGGTCGCTTGGAGGGAGCGCGACAAGGAGGACATCGAGCGCCTGCTCGTCCTCCATCAGAACGAGATCGACCTCGACGCGGTTCGAGACCTGGTGCGGCAGTTCGCCGAGGCTCTCGAGGATCCCAAGCGCGTCGAGGAGTTCGAGGCCCTGGTTCAGAAGGCCCTGAGGGACTGAGCCTCCAGGTGGCGAGCCCTGAAAAGTGGTTGGCACCTTCTCACATCACGTACCGCTGGTCACCCGCGACGCGACGATCCGCGCCTCCAAGCTCGTGCCGCTGGCCGGATAACACGACATGCCCACCGCCGGAAAACCCGAAGATCTCCGCCGCTGGGTGGAGAACCAGCGTGCCGCCCAGGAGCGCGAGCGAGAGGCGGCGCGGACCGGCTCGACTGATGGTTGGACGAACGCCCTGATTAGGTGAATAGCACCTGCTGCAAAGTGGGCGGCACCTCTCCGGCTAGCACCTTCTCGCTAGCCGACCCGCAGTCCTGAATGGCCTGGGCCATCCCCTGGCCCGG
>CAZIIB010000892.1:0-1923 GCA_964539125.1 uncultured Thermoanaerobaculia bacterium
CAGTTCCGTCGACTTCGTGCTCTACGAGGAGGAGTTCAAGCTTCTGGAGAGTTCGCTCCGCCGGCTGCGCCAGGAAGCCAACGCCGTAGTCGTGTTCCTGATCGACAAGAACGGCCAGCAGATCGCCAACGCCGGGGACGTGACGGGATTCGACACGACCTCGTTGGCCTCGCTGACCGCGGGCAACGTCGCCGCCACCGACGGCCTCGCCAAGCTCATCGGCGAGCGGGAGTTCTCGGTCCTCTTCCACGAAGGGCAGCAGGAACACATCCACATCTCGATCGTCGCCAACCGCGCGATCCTGGTGGTGATCTTCGACGACAAGTCGTCGTTGGGCCTGGTCCGGCTGCGGGTCAAGCGGGCGAGCTCGGAGCTCGAAAAGATCTTCGAGACCATGCTCCAGAAGGGGCAGGCGACTGGTAGCACGACCACCTCGAGCCCCTTCTCCGAGATCACGGATGACGACATCGACGCGCTGTTCAGCGAGTAAGGGCGACCCGGGCTCCGAAGCTGCGGTCGAGCTCTCGCGGCGGACCGCCAGGCGACCACGATGACGTTCATCAATTACGCCAGCAAGGAGATCAACTGCAAGATCGTCTACTACGGCCCCGGCCTCGGGGGGAAGACGACGAACTTGCAGTACATCTACAACAAGACGGCTCCCGAAGCGAAGGGGAAGATGATCTCCCTCGCCACGGAGGCCGACCGCACTCTGTTCTTCGACTTCCTGCCCCTCGACCTCGGCACGATCCGCGGGTTCACCACTCGGTTCCACCTCTACACCGTTCCGGGCCAGGTGTTCTACGACGCCAGCCGCAAGCTGATCCTCAAGGGGGTCGACGGCGTGGTGTTCGTGGCCGACAGCCAGCGCGAGCGGATGGAAGCCAACATCGAGTCGATCCGAAACCTCGAGGAGAACCTCGAGGAGCACGGCTTCGACCTCAGGACGATCCCCTACGCCCTCCAGTTCAACAAGCGAGACCTGTCCAACGTGCTTCCCGTCGACGAGCTCTACCGCACCCTGAACTACAAGCGTGAGCCGACCTTCGAAGCGGTCGCCACCACCGGAGTGGGAGTGTTCGACACCCTGAAGTCCGTGGCCAAGCAGATCCTCGTCGAACTACGAAAGCGCTAGCCCATGGCAAGAGACTGGACCAACAAAGAGGTCACCTACCTGAAGCGGTACGCGAGCAGTAAGAAGCTCGATGAGCTCGCCCAGCGGCTCGAGACCGACACCGAGACCCTCCAGGCCAAGCTCGACGAGCTCCGCCTGCACGCGAAGGACAGCCCGAAGCAGAGGTCGCGCCTCGGCAACGAGCCGATGCTCGCGACCTACGAGAAGGCCATCAAGGCCTTCCACGGTGGCAAGCGCAAGGAGGCCGAGAAGCTCTTCGCCCAGATCGTGGAGGAATGCGACCAGCCCGAGCTCGCCGAGCGCGCGCGCCAGTACGCGGAGATCTGCCGGAGCGAGGCGGCGGGCCGCGCCGAGGCCGAGAGCGACGACGACTTCCTCCTCGCCGTCTACGAGAAGAACCGCGGCAACTACGACCGGGCCCTGGAGATCTCGAAGCGCGGCGGGCGCAGCAGCAAGGACGAGCGCTTCGCGTACCTCGAGGCGTCGATCCACGCGCTCCGCGACCGCCTGGACGCTGCCGCCGAAGCCCTCGACAAGGCGATCGAGATGAACGGCGAGAATCGTGTCCATGCCTACCACGATCCCGATTTCGCCCCCCTCCGCAAGAGCCGAGACCACGCTGGCGTCTTCCGCGGTTGACGGACGGCACGTGACCGCCATCGGCGGCGGCACGGGGCTGTCGGGCGTGCTGCGGGGGCTCAAGGAGCTCACCGGCCCCGGGGGCCTCGCCGAGCTCGTGGGCGTGGTCACCATGACCGACGACGGCGGCTCGTCGGGGCGCCTGCGCC
>CAZIIB010000893.1:0-1916 GCA_964539125.1 uncultured Thermoanaerobaculia bacterium
TCTACGGCATCCTGGTGCTCAGCATGATCGGCTACTTCATCATGCGCACCGGGGCGTTCGGTCGCTCCTCCCGCGGCCGGAAGGGGGGCGGCGCCGCCGGCATCGTCTTCTTCGGCATGGCGCTCTACGCCATCGGCTGGATCGGCGTCTTCTTCGGCCGACTGATCAAAGCCGCCGTCTCGCGCCAGCACGAGTTCCTGGCCGACGCTTCCGCGGTCCAGTTCACCCGCGATCCCCAGGGGATCGCCGGCGCCCTGGAGAAGATCGGCGGCTGGTCGGCCGGCTCGCGGATCGAGAACCACCGGGCCGAGGAGGCGAGCCACCTGTACTTCGCCGACGGCCTCAAGAAGAGCCTCTTCGCCATGACCGCCACCCACCCGCCCCTCGAGGAGCGGATCCGGCGGGTCGATCCGAGCTGGGACGGCTCCTATCCGCCGGTGGAGTGGCCCCGGGCGGCGGCGGAGGGCGCCGCTCCGGCGGCGGCGAAGGCGGCACCGACCGGCGCGGCGGCCCGGATGGGCACCTTGGCCGGCGCGGCGATCCTCGGCGGTTCTGTTGCGAGTGGGGCTGCGAGTGGGGCGGCGAGGGGAGCCGCCGGCAGGGCGGCGACTTCGGCCGCCCCGGAGGCGGTGGCGGCCCGGATCGGCACCGTGGACACCGAGCACCTGACCTACGCCGCGCGCCTCAAGGAGCGCATCCCGAAGCCTCTCCTCGATGCGGCCCGCGAGCCGGCCGGCGCCCGCGCCCTGGTCTTCGCCCTCCTCCTCGACCGCCGCGACGACGTCCGGGGCCGACAGGTCCAGGAGCTCTCCGCCGCCGCCGAGCCGCCAGTGCTCGCCGAGACCGAGGACCTCGCGGCCGAGCTCGCACATTGCCCCGGCGGAGCCCGTCTGCCCCTGGCCGGCCTCGCCCTGCCGGCCCTGCGCCGCATCTCGGAGGCCCAGTACCGGAGCTTCCGGCAGGCGACCAAGGCTCTGGCCGAGGCCGACGGGCGCATCGACCTCTTCGAGTACTCCCTGCACCGGATGCTCCTGCGCCACCTGGACGTCCATTTCGGCGGCCCGAAGCCGGCGCGAGTGGAGTACTACTCCCTGCGCGCGTTGGGGCCGGAGTGCTCCCGGATCCTGTCGATCCTCGCCTACGCCGGCCAGGCCGACCCGGCCGAGGCCCGGCGCGCCTTCGACGCGGCGGCGGCCGAGCTCGCCGACACCCGCGCCGAGCTCGCCTTCCTGGAGCGCTCCGCGTGCGGCCTGAAGGAGGTGGACCAGGCCCTCGACCGCCTGGCCCGGGTGGCGGCGCCGCTCCAGCGCCGGCTGCTGCGCGCCGCGGTGGCGGCCGTGGGCCTGGACGGCGAGGTCACCGAGGACGAGGCCGAGCTGCTGCGCGCCGTGGCCGACGGCCTGGGCCTGCCCGTGCCGCCGTTCCTCGCGGCCTGAGTCAGGCGGACTGGGCCGAACGCTGCGCGCCTTCGAGGGCGGCGATGGCCCGCTCCAGGAGCTCGCGGCCGAGGGCCTCGCGCCGGGCCGCCTCCACCACCAGGGCCAGGGCGGCCCGGACCTCCCGCTCCACCTCCTGCTCGGCGAAGACCGCCAGGGCCTCGGCGGCCAGCTTCTTGACCCGGGCGGTCCGGCCCTGGGCCAGGTAGACCAGGCAGAGCTCCAGCGAGACGAGGCTGGTGTCGAAGGGGATGCCGCGCTCGATCGTCAGCTCCCGGGTCTTCGTGTAGAGGCGCTCGGCGGCCTTCAGGTCGCCGCGGCTCCAGGCGATTCGCGCCCGAAGCCAGGCGAGGTGGAGGCGGCCCCACGGACCCTCATCCTTGAGAAGGTCCGCTTGAGCTACCAGCTCCTGCTCGGCCTCGTCGAGGTCGCCGCGGGCGTGCAGGTAATCGGCCCGATTGAAGTGGGCGGCGATTTTGA
>CAZIIB010000894.1:0-1910 GCA_964539125.1 uncultured Thermoanaerobaculia bacterium
GCCCTGGTCGAGGCGGTGGACGAAATGGCCGGGAGAATCGCCGAGAGCCGCTCGCGACTGGTGCGCGAGAAGCAGGTGGTCGAGCGGATGGTCGAGAACATCACCTCCGGAGTGGTCTCCCTGGACCGGCAGCGCCGGGTCTTGATGCACAACCGGGTGGCCCGCGAGCTCCTGGGCGTCGAGGTGGGGGCGCGGGTCGGCGACGCCCTCGCCGGCTCGGAGCGGCTGGCGCCGGTGGCGGAGTTCCTGGAGGAGGTCGGCCAGCGGATTCGCCGGACCACCGTGCGCCTGGCGCCGCCGGACGGCGAGGAAGAGCGGGAGTGGAGCCTGGTCTGGGTGCCGGTCCCCGGCGAGGGCGAGCCGACGGCCCTCCTGGTGGTGGAGGACGCCACCGAGGTGCTCCGCGGCCAGCGCCTCCAGGCCTGGGCCGAGATGGCGCGGATCATCGCCCACGAGATCAAGAACCCGCTCACCCCCCTGCGCCTCTCGACCGAGCACCTGCGCGAGGTCTACCGCAACCGGGGCGAGGACTTCGACGAGGTCTTCGAACGGTGTACCACGAACATCCTGCGCCAGGTGGAGGAGCTTCGCCAGATCGCCTCCGAGTTCTCGACCTTCAGCACGATCCCGAAGATCGATCCGCAGCCGGGGGACCTCGTGGCGGCGATGGAGAACCTGGTGGAGGCCTACCGGGGCTCGTCCGCGGCGGGGGTCGAGGTGAGGCTCGAGGCAGCGCAACCGCAGGTGCTCGCCCGCTTCGACGCACGGCTCCTCGGCCGGGCCGTGCGCAACCTGGTGGAGAACGCGGTCCGGGCCAACGCCGGAGAGGGAGGGGTGGTGGTGCGGGTGGCGAGCGCCGACGGGGTGGGCCGGGTGGCGGTGCTCGACGCCGGTCCAGGGGTCGAGCCCGATCTCCTGGGAAGGATCTTCGATCCCTACTTCTCGACCTACGACACCGGGACCGGGCTCGGTCTGCCCATCGCCCGCCGGATCGCCGAGGAGCACGGCGGCAACATCACGGCCCGCAACCGTCCTGGCGGAGGTCTCGCGGTGACCATTACAATTCCCCTGTGATCCGCTCTTGGAGGGTTTCGCCCGCTCGCCTCCCTCTGCCGAGCCTGCTTCTGGTGGCTCTCTCGCTGAGCGCAGCCTGCGGCGACGCGGGCCGGGACCGTCCGCGGCGACCTACCGGCTCCGCCATCTGGGTCGCGCCGCAAGCGGCCCATCTCGATCCCGGCGACGCGCGGAGCCTGGCGAGCGCTGGCGTAGAGGAGGTGTTCCTCGAGGCCGGCCGGGTGCGATGGGAGGGTCCGAAGCCTCGGATCGAGACCACGCCGGGCGCCTTCGGCGCGGTGCCGCCGGGAAGCCCGGTCACCCTCGTGCTACGCGGCGCCGGCCCGGCGGCCGAGGGGGTTGAGCCGGAGGAGGCCGCCGCGACCCTGGCGGCGGCGGTTCGGCGGCTCTCCGCCGACGCGGAGGCGGCCCACCTCCTGCCGCTGGGTGTTCACCTCGACCTCGAACCGGCGGCCGGCTCCGGCCTCGAGGCCTACGCTCGGTTGCTGGCGGCGCTGCGCGCCGCGACCGGGCGCCAGACCCGCGTCTCGGCGAGCCTGCATCGGGCGTGGCTCCGCGAGCCGGCGGCGCAGGATCTGGCCCGTTCTGTCGACTTCCTGACGGCGGAGATCTACGGGCAGAAGCCGGGGTCCGCCGATCTCCCGGAAGCCTGGGATCCCGAAGCGGTGGTGGCCGCCGTCCATCGCCTCGAGGCCCTCGATCGCGACTACCTCGTCGAGGCCGTCGTCCTGGGCTCGGCGACGCACCTCTCGGCCGCCGGCGAGCCGCTGGAGACGATGACCCATGCGCGCCTCAAGCCGCTGGCCACGGACCCGGGGCTTCGCCTGAGCATCGGC
>CAZIIB010000895.1:0-1910 GCA_964539125.1 uncultured Thermoanaerobaculia bacterium
TCCGGTCGCCGAGTTCGCGGCCTTCCAGGCGGTGGCCGGGCTCAGTCTGCTCCCGGACCTGGACGCCCTGGCGCCGGGCGTGGTGTTCATCGACGGGGTCCGCCTGCCCTTCGTCGAGCAGCTCGATCCCCCGCCGGGCGTCGGGAGCCCCGGGCCGCCGGTCGCCCCCGGCGACGTCTTCGCCGTGCAGGCCGGCCGCTGCGTGCCCGACGGCTACCTGGTCGCCGCCCGCGCGGGCTCGGCGCTCACCCGAGCCCAGGTCGAGCGGATCGTCCAGCAGGGCGTCGCCGGCGCCGGCCGGACCCGGGCGGTGATCCGCCTGCCGCCGGGCCGGCGGGCGAAGATGGCGATCGCCGTCGCCGATCTGGACGGCTCGCTCCTCGCCCTCTACCGGATGGCGGACGCCACCGTCTTCTCCATCGACGTCGCCGTGGCCAAGGCGCGCAACGTGGTCTGGTTCTCGGGTCCCGGCGCCGCCGATCTCGATCCGCGCCTGGCCGGCCACGCGGTGACCAACCGCACGATCAGCTTCGGCTCCCAGCCCCTCTTCCCGGCGGGGATCGACGGCTCCGGCGCCGGGCCGTTCTTCGACCTCTTCCGGCACGACCTCGCGAACCGCTGCAGCCAGGGTGAGCAACCGGTCAACCCGAACCAGAACGGGGTGGTCTTCTTCCCGGGCTCGATCCCGCTCTACGACGGGGTGGGGAACCTGGTCGGCGGCCTCGGGGTGAGCGGCGACGGGGTGGAGCAGGACGACTACGTCTCCTACCTGGGCAGCCGGGGCTTCCGGCCCGAGCGCGGAATCTGGGCCGACCAGGTGAAGCTCCGCGGCGTCCGCCTGCCCTTCCTCAAGTTCCCCCGGAACCCGGAGCGCTGAGGGTGACGAGGACGCGCGCCCTGGCCTTCCTTCTCCTCGCGGCGAGCGTGGCCCTCGCCGCGCACGCCGCTGGCCAGCCCATCGCGCTCGACGGCGCCTACGAGGAGGCGGGAGGGCTGGTCCTCTTCACCCGTGACATACGGCCCGTCGTCTCCGGCCGCGCCGCGGCATCCCCCGGCGCCAGGGTGACGGTGACGGTCGGCGAGCGCTCGGAGACCACCGAGCTCGCCGCCGACGGCACCTTCTCCCTCGCCTGGCCCGAGGAGCTCGCCGGCGGCTCCTACCGGGCGGCGGTGGCGGTCGAGGGGATGGCCGCTCCGCTCCAGGTCCTCCTGGTCGTCCAGCCCGTGGGCCCGGTGCCCCTGCGCCCGCTCCTCGCTCCGCCCGAGAGCTACGAGCCGCCGGTCGAGTCGAACGCCGACGACTTCCAGGCGTTCACCGACCGCTGGCGAATCGTCCCGCCGGCGACCGCGCTCACCGAGCCCTCCCGCGGGCGCTGGGACCCGTACCACCAGAACGTCCTCAAGGGGGACTACCCCGTCTACTCGAAGGGCAAGCGGGACGTCTTCCTGGTCCTCACCGGCGTCTCGGACAGCCTGGCCGAGCTCGACGGCGTGCCGGTGGCCGCCGGCGTCTCCACCGCCCGCCCCGGCTCGATCCGCTTCTTCGGCAACCAGGGCCTAATCCTGGGCAACCAGAACCTCTCTCTGAGCGCCGACCTGTTCCAGGGCGACACCGCCTTCCGGCCCATCGACTGGCGGCTCCGAGCGACCGTGGCGGGCAACGTGAACCACGTCTCGGTGGACGAGAACGCCGTGGTCCGGCCCGACGTCCGCGAGGGGACGAGCCGCACGACCACCCGGCTCTCCCTCCAGGAGCTCTTCGCCGAGCGCCGCTTGGCGACCCTCTCGCCCAACTTCGACTTCGTCTCGCTGCGCGCCGGCATCCAGCCGTTCACCAGTGACTTCCGCGGCTTCGTCTTCTCCGACACCAACCTCGGCGCCCGCCTGTTCGGCAACTACGCCTCGAACCG
>CAZIIB010000896.1:0-1907 GCA_964539125.1 uncultured Thermoanaerobaculia bacterium
GATCGTGGTCGAGTAGCTCAGCCATTTGGCTTTCGCCCTCACAGATCCGGGCGTGCGGCTTTCCCGCACCCGGCTCTTCCCGAGAGTAACCAGCGTCATATCCGGGCCTGCGCCCAGGTGCGAGTGATGCGCGGTGTGGGCAGGGGGAAGCGTGCCGTCAGGGTCTCAAATTGCGACCAGCCCATGCGCCGGCTCTTTTGGCTGCGCCGTTTCAGACAGCGGAGCCACGTCCGACGCACTTCGCGGTAGAAGCCATTGAGCGCTGGATAGTTGTGCGGCCTGCCGTAGTAGCCATAGTGTCCACGCAGAACAGCAGTGAACCACTCGTGCTGCGTGGCCAACGGGGCGTGCATGATCCGCCAAGCTTCCCGGCGCAACGCCGTCAGCTTGCGCGTCAGGCGTTTTCCTTCCGTCTTGTGCTTCACGATGAACCTGCCGTCCCGGGTTCGCCCACAATAATGGGTGAAGCCGAGGAAGGCGAAAGTCTCGGGCCGCCGCTCGCCGCGCCGCTGTCGCGAGAGGGCCGCAAACCGGCCAAACTCGATCAGCCGCGTCTTGTCCTCATGCAGTGCCAGGCCAAATCTGGCCAACCGCTGCTTGAGGGTCAAGAGCATCGCTTCTGCCTCTGCCTTCTTCTCAAAGCCCATGACGAAGTCGTCAGCGTAGCGCACGATCACGATGTGACCGCGCGCATGACGACGACGCCATTGGTGAGCCCAGAGATCGAGGACATAATGCAGGAAGATGTTGGCGAGGAGCGGGCTGATGCCCGCCCCTTGCGGGGTGCCCCTGTCCGTTTCCTGCTTCTCGCCGCTCACGAGGACACCGGCCCGCAGCCACAGCCCAATGAGGCGTAGGATGCGCGGATCGGCAATCCTGTGCGCCACCATCCGCAGCAGCCACTCGTGGTCGACCGAGTCAAAGAAACTGCGAATGTCGGCATCGAGCACCCAGTTCACGCGCTGGCTCATGATCGCCGTATGCAATGCATCGAGCGCCATGTGTGGGTTCCGCCCCGGCCGGAAGCCATAGGAGAACCCACAGAAGTCGGCCTCATAGACGGCGCTCAGCACCTCGGCGACAGCGCTTTGAACGATCTTGTCTTCCAGCGCCGGCACCCCGAGAGGCCGCTTACCGCCATCGGCTTTGGGGATGTACACTCGCCGCACCGGCTGCGGCCGGTAGCGCCCTGTGTGGACCCGTTCGCAGAGATCGCTGAGGTTATCCTCCAGCCTCTCTTCGTACGTCGCCATCGTCATCCCGTCGACCCCAGCGCTCGCCTGCCGCTTCTGTCGCCGAAACGCCCGGTAAAGGGCTGTCTCATCAACATGATGCAGCAGGGCTGTGAACCGGGTCTGGGCAGCCTGCCTGGCCGCCGCGTTCACCCGCTCGAGGTTCGGCGGCAAGGCGACCCGGCTCTGCGTCCGGACCCTGGCCTCCTCAGGCGGGCTCCTCTCGGGCTGGCCCCTTCCCTCCGCACGTCTCGTTTCCTTCGACGGTTTCATTGGTACTATGAACCAGTCCGACTCCCGACCTCAGCTCGGACCGCAGCTCCGGCAGTGCCTTGCTGCTGTCCCCCGCTGGAGACCAATCCAGCGGACCCGGTCGGGCCTCTCATGTTCCGATGATTACCTTCCATGCGTGATGCGGCCTTCGACCCCGGCGGAGCGGCATCGTCTCGCATATCGACCATGCTCATGCTGCCTTCGTGAATGGGAACACACTCGGCCTCCGCAAACATCCACCTTTCGTGGCTCAATCCCGTACCCCACATGGCTCCTGTCTACACTTCGGACCCAGCGTTACCGCGACGCCCGCAAGACTCGGTCCCGGCTTGCCCGCTACGGCTTTGCCCGGAAGGGACTTGCACCCTCAAGCAATCATCAGCTTGGCATGACGTACTCCCG
>CAZIIB010000897.1:0-1903 GCA_964539125.1 uncultured Thermoanaerobaculia bacterium
TCCGGCGGCTGGTGAATCCGACCGCGTAGGCGACCTCGGCGACGGAGCCCTCCCCGCTCTCGAGCAGAGCCCGCGCGCGTTCCAACCGCAGAGCGCGGAGCATCTCGCCGGGGTGGAGGTTCAGCTCGTCGCGGAAGCGGGTGAAGAGGAGGGTGCGGCCGAGGGCCAGCTCGCGGGCCAGCTCCGGAAGCCCGAACTCGTCGTCGTGAAGCCGGGCCTGGATCACGGCTCTCGCCCGGGCTCCGAGATCGTCGTCGGTGTTCCCCGCACCGTCTCGGGACGCGTCCCGAGCCCGCTGCTCCCATCGGCGCTGCAGCCGCCTCCGATGGTCCAGCAAGCTGTCGATCCGGGCCGAGAGCAGGTCGGAATCGAAGGGCTTGCGCACGTATCCGACGCCGCCGCTCGCGAAACCCTCGAGCTCGTCCTCCGTCGACGCCCGGGCGGTGAGGAAGACGATCGGCACGTCTTCCGTCTCCGGCTCGGCGAGCAGGCGGCGGGCGAGGGTGAAGCCGTCGAGCCCCGGCATGTTGACGTCGGTGACCACCAGGTCGGGGAGCGACCGCCGGGCCAGGACCAGGCCGATCTCTCCGTCGGCCGCCGCCTCGACCCGGTAGGTCTTCGAAAGAAGATGGACGAGCGAGCGCCGGATGTCCAGGTGATCCTCGATGACGAGAACCAGTGGCCGGCTGGAGTCCTCGTCGTCGTCCGGCAACTCGGCGTCAGCCGGATGGGCTCGCGTGGCCGGTCGGAGATCGGGCTCCCACGGCGCCTCCGGCTGCGGCCCGTCCGGCTCCCGGGCCTCGAGCATTGGGGCAGGGCTCGGCGACGGGGGGAGCCGGATCCGGAAGACGCTCCCCTGGCCGAGCGCGCTCTCGACCTCGACCTTCCCACCGTGGAGCTCGACGAGCTCCCGGACGAGGGGCAGGCCGAGGCCCGTTCCGCGGGTGCGCCCCGGCTGGTGGCCGACCTGGTAGAAGCGATCGAAGATGCGCTCGAGCTCTTCCTTGCGGATGCCGTGCCCCGTGTCGGCGACCTCGACGCACGGTCCGTCCGGAGCGCTCCTGATCCTCAAGGTGACCCGCCCCCCTCGGTCGGTGAAGCGCAGGGCGTTCGAGACCAGGTTCCCGAGGGCGCGCTCGAACTGCTCGCTGTCGAGGGAGGCGACCAGGTGATCGACCTCGGTCTCGACGGCGAGCTCGAGCCCCCAACTCTCCGCGATCCCGGCGAAGGAGCTCGCCACCCGGCGCACCAGGCCGACCAGATCGGTGGGGGCCCGGTGCACCTGAAGCTGGCCGGCCGCGGACTTCTCGAGGTCGAGGATCTGGTCGATCATCCGCTGCATGCCACGGGCCGCGCGCCGCATGACCGGAGCCTCGGCCAGGAGCTGCTCCGGGTCTCGTTCGAGCTCCAGCAGGGGGGTGAGGAGCACGGTCAGCGGGGTGCGCAGCTCGTGGGAGATGTGGGCGAAGAACTTTGACTTGGTCTCGTCCATCTCGCGCAGGGTCTCGGCCTGCTGTCGGGCCTGTTGCAGGGCATCCGCGAGCTCGGACGTCTTCTCCGCGATCTCCTTGTCGCGCTGTTCGACGAGCCGTCGCTGGAAGCGGGCGCGCCGGGCGACGAGCAGGACGGCGAAGCCGACCACGAAGAGCACGGCGCCGCCTCGGGTGGCTCTCCTCTCCCACCAGAACGGTGGGATGCGAACGCTCAGGTGGGCGGGCGGCGTCCAGGAGCCTGGCTGCCTGGCGGCCTTGGCCTCGATGCGGTGGGTCCCGGGGCCCAGATCGGTGATCAGGGCCTGCCGGCGGTGACCCGCGTCGACCCATGCTCCGCCGTCCACCCGGTAGCGGAAGAGGGTGCGGTCCGGGGCCACGAAGGTGGGAGCGGTGTACCAGACCTCGAAGGC
>CAZIIB010000898.1:0-1901 GCA_964539125.1 uncultured Thermoanaerobaculia bacterium
GACCGCTTCGGCGTAGCGGAAATCGATCTCGTGCTGGCCCGGCGCGACCTCGTGGTGGGCGGCCTCGACCTCGAAGCCCATCTCCTCGAGCATGATGACGATGTCGCGGCGCGCCTCTTCACCCTTGTCGACCGGGGTGAGGTCGAAGTAGCCGCCGACGTCGTGCGTCTCGATCAGGGTGTTGCCCACGTCGTCCTTCTGAAAGAGGAAGAACTCCGCCTCGGGACCGGCCACCATGGAGTAGCCCATCTTCGCGGCGCGCTCGACCTGGCGCTTGAGCGTCGTGCGCGGGCAGCCGGGGAAGTCCGAGCCGTCGGGGAGCTTGATGTCGCAGATCAGGCGGGCGACGCGGGTGCCGTCGGGGTTCTTCCAGGGGTTCAGGCGGAAGGTCTCGAGGTCGGGCGCGAGGAGCATGTCGGACTCCTCGATGCGAGTAAAGCCCTCGATCGACGAGCCGTCGAACATGATGTCGCCTTCGAGGGCCTTCTCGAACTGGCTCCTCGGGATCTCGACGTTCTTGAGGACGCCCATGATGTCGGTGAACTCCAGGCGCATGAAATGGACGCCTTCCGCGTCGGCGGTCTTGAGGATCTCGTCGGCCTTCATCGGTGCTCTCCCTTTCCGGTCGGTTTCGCGGATCATAGAGCCGGACGGCTTCGATTTCAAGCCCAATCGTGACCAAATGGCGTGCAAACCTTGCCGTGATCGCCAAGATCCTTTGCGCATCGGGAGTTGTCGAGCTCATACCCGAACGGAGGCCGTGGCGGCTCCGATTTCGGGTATCCTCGGCGACACCGGCTACCGTCAGCGCCCGGGTCCGCAGGCCTCCCTCCGGCCCGCCCTCGCGCATCCGGTCGCGCTCCCTGACCCGGAGGAAATGAACCGCAGCGAGCCGGGAGGCGTATCCCCTGCCCGACGGCGGCTCCCGCCGCAGACCGACCGGAGGGACACCATGACCCAAGCCACCACATCGAGGAAACCCGAGGACGAAGACCGGGCCGGTGACGGCGCCGGCCGCTCCTCACGCTGGCGCACCGTCGGCCTGATCGCCGGCGGGCTCGCGGCCCTCGCCGTCCTCTGGCTCGTCGGCCGCGAGCTCGGCCAGTACGTGCCGCGCTTCGCCCAGTGGGTCGACAGCCTCGGCGTGTGGGGGCCGGTCGTCTTCATCGCCGGCTACGCCCTCGCCACCGTCGCCTTCGTCCCCGGGGCGCTCCTGACGCTGGCCGCAGGCGCCATCTTCGGCTTGGCCTACGGCACCCTCTGGGTCTTCCTGGGTGCCACCCTGGGCGCCTCGTCGGCCTTCCTCCTGGGCCGCTACGCCGCACGCGGCGCGATCGAGCGGCGGCTCGAAGGCAAGGCCAGGTTCCAGGCCATCGACCAGGCGGTCGGCAGCCAGGGTCTGAAGATCGTCTTCTTGATGCGCCTGTCGCCCGCCTTCCCGTATAACCTGCTCAACTACGCCCTGGGGCTCACCAAGGTGCGCTTCACGGACTACCTGATCGCCTGTCTCGGGATGATTCCGGGGACCTTTCTCTACGTCTACTACGGCAAGCTGATCGGCTCGGTGGCCGCCGCCGCGGCGGGCGCCGAGGTGGAGCGCGGCTGGGGGTACTGGGCCGTCCTGGGCGCCGGGATCGCCGCGACCGTCGTGGTGACCTGGTTCATCACCCGCCTCGCCCGACGCGCCCTGGCCCAGGAGGTGGAGATGGAGGAGGTGCACGATGCCTGAGAGCGTTCTCGACCGGCCGGCGATCGAAGCGGGTGAGACCGGCCGCACGGACCTCATCCGCCCCCTGGACGAGCACAACCGCACCCTGGTGGCCAACGTCCACCCTTCGGCCTGGACGAACCCCGAGCCGGCCGAGCGCTATCACCTGGTGGTGGTGGGCGCCGGCACGGCC
>CAZIIB010000899.1:0-1894 GCA_964539125.1 uncultured Thermoanaerobaculia bacterium
TCCTGAACACCGGCGCCGCGCACACGGATGGCATAGGAACGGTCGCCCTCAATCGGGATGTCATGGCGGTATCGTGGGACGTCAATACCGGCGGTGTTCTCACCGTTGCGATTTTGCTCAGAAATATCGCCTTCGCCAAACAGGTCGCCATCGTTTACACCACTGACAATTGGCTGACCTCCCATGACGCATTCGGCACCTTTCAACGGGTATTTGCGCCGGCAGCGGCGCCGCATCAGCTCCAAGCGGAATTGTGGGAGGTAAAAGCTCCCGCAGGAGTGGGCAAGAACGGCCAGTTTGCGGCGTTTTATATCGCTGGGGGCAATACCTATTGGGACAACAATTTCGGTAGGAACTATTCGTTCTGAACGGTTTTGAGTCGCGGCTTTGAAATGAAAGGCGGCCATAGGCAGAGCAGCTAATTGACAAAGCGCATCCAGAACAAGTCCCCGTTGCTCTCTTAAGAGGAGATCAAGATGACGAGAAAGATCAGCCGCTACGGCTGGGTTCCCGACCTTCCCGACGTCCGGGACCATCTCTATGCGGCGCCGCCCGAGCGGCTGGCCAAGCTTCCGCCGAGCGTCGACCTGCGCCCCGCATGCCCGCCCGTCTATGACCAGGGCGACCTGGGTAGTTGCACGGCGAATGCGATCGGCGCGGCACACCAGTTTCAGCAAACCGAACAGCAGCTGGCCAACGCGTTCATGCCCTCGCGCCTGTTCATCTATTTCAATGAGCGGGTCATGGAGAACACGGTCGAGTCCGACAGTGGTGCGATGATCCGCGACGGCGTCAAGAGCATCGGCACTCTGGGCGTCTGCCCGGAAACTTCGTGGCCCTACGACATCGCCAAGTTCCGCGACAAACCAGCGCCCGGATGCTACCAGGAAGCCGTTCAGCACAAGGCGATCATGTACCGGCGCATCTCGCACAACTTGAGGCAGATGAAGGGCTGTCTCGCCGGCAACCATCCTTTCGTCTTCGGATTTACCGTTTACGAAAGTTTCGAGGGTCCGCAGGTGGCGAAGACGGGCGTGGTATCGATGCCTTCGCCGGGAGAGGGAGCGGTCGGCGGCCACGCGGTTCTGGCGGTCGGTTACGACGACGCGCAGAACCGTTTCGTCGTGCGCAATTCCTGGGGCGCGAACTGGGGCATGAAAGGCTATTTCACCATGCCTTACGCCTATCTGCTCGATTCCAACCTCGCCGACGATTTCTGGACGATCCGGCTCGTGCAAAGCTGAGGCCAGCCGCGACGCCGGGGGCTGAACGACGCCCCCGGCGGTCAGGCTTCGACGCGGACGACAACGGTGAACGTCCGGGCCGGCGCCTCGTCCTTTTCCCAAGGCCGGCGATAGGAAAAGGCGAGGGTCACAGCCCCGGGCTGCTCGGCGCGAAACAGCCAGCGATGCACCCCGCCGGCACCGGGAGGGCCGTCGTCGGCCTCGAAACCGTCGCCGATCAACGCGGCAACCGGCGCCCCTTCCGCGTCGCGGCGCCAGCGATAGCCAGTCGTCGGATTTTCGCGCAGGCAGATTTCGAACGTCCGGCCGACCGCGACCGCACGCTCCTGCCCGCCGCCGCTTTCATCGATGCACGTTTGTGCGGATGCCATGGCTGAGGTCTTTCGTTCTGAAGACTCCGTGTTCGCCGCGGGCGTGCAGGCGATGGTGCAGGCGCAGACCAGGGGCACCCACCATCCTGCTACCAGGGGTGCGACAGCGGAGCGGCGATTGGTCGCACTTGCGCCCCCGGTGTTTCGCTCAGTTGTTGACGTACGGCCGATCGCATCACGGCCCGCGGGGCTCTCTCGATTACGCTCTTCGGTTTTCGGCGCCACGGCTGCGGCCTCCCGTCTGTTGACAGGATAGTCCGTACCATCGTCCCGCGAAAC
>CAZIIB010000900.1:0-1894 GCA_964539125.1 uncultured Thermoanaerobaculia bacterium
GCCTGGGCTACGACGACTCGACCTACTATCTGGTGGGCACCCGCTGGCGGCCGATCGCCCCGCTCCAGCTCCGCCTCAACTGGAGCCAGGTGGCCTACGACGGCGCCGCCGCCACCGAGACCGAGATCCTCCCGGGCGTGACCTACAGCGTGAACGACAACCTCCACCTGATCGTCGAGTACGACTACTGGAAGACGAAGCCCGACCACGGCCCGGAGAGCTTCATCGACAAGAGCTGGAGCCTGGTGGTGAATTACGTGTTTTGACCGGATGCCCCCCGCATCCCCTCGATCCCCTTCCCACCCCACGGGGGGGAAGGGGACGCCCCCTCCCGATCGGATCACCCCCATCTGGAAGGAGTCGGGAACAGACCGCTTGGTGCCCTCCACCGGGTGAGCCGGGGCGCGGGGTCCCCGGGGACCGGCGCGGCTTACTACGAAATGGGGGCGTGGGCCGCGCCTGCGTTCCACCATCGGCCCGCGGCGCTCGGTGCCCTCCAAGCCGCCCAAGCGCCGCCTCGGCTCAAGCTCCCCGTGGACCCCGCGCCCCGACTCACCCTCCGCCTCAAGTGGCCGCTGCCGGGACGCAGTGGCCGCAACACTTCAATTCCAGTCCTTACTCTGACAATGCCTCCTCGACTCGCCGGGCGAGGGTACGGCCGAGGATGGGGAGGGCCCAGCAGCCCGTGGTGAAAGTCCGCACGGTCGCGTTGCGAACGCCGTGGGGCCGGATACGAGGCACCGCGACGCAGGCGATGCCAAGCCATCGTCGAGGAGCGGGAACGAAGTAGACGGCCCCGCGTCGCCGCAACCCGAAGGGCGCAAGGGGGTTACGGGGCGTCTCCTGCGTTGCTCGTCGTCGACGATGTCCCTGCATCGCCTCCTCCTCGCGCCTCGGATCCGCCCCGTAAGACCCTTGCGCGCGGCCATGTGGACTTTCACCACGGGCTGCTAAAGGCCGGCGGCTTCGAGGAGGAGAGCGAGGGCGTAGGGGTTGGCGGTGAGGTAGCGGGCCAGGTGGAGGTGGCCGAGGAGGGCTTCGCGGCGGGCCTCGGCGAGGCGTCCGACGTGGCCGACGTGGCGGCGGTGGTGGTGTAGTGGGTAGCCGAGGCGCTTGGGCTTGTCTTTGAGGCGGTAGGGGGATGGGGCGGCGACCGCGGGGAGGACGGCGGCGGCCCTGAGGGCCTCGTCGCGGTCGCGGAAGAGGGCGGCGGCCTTGCCGCCGGCGGCGACGGGCTCGTCTTTGCGGACGACGGCGTAGCGGATGCCGCCGGTCTTGGCTTCGACTGCCTCGACGGTTTCGACGGCGAGGGGGCCGGAGAGGGCGGCCTCGGCTGCGGTGGAGTGGGTGGCGTCGTCCTCGGTCTGGAGGCGGGCGAGGAGGCGGAGCTTCTCGAGGAACGATGCGGAGAAGGCGCTTCCGGGGAGATCGAGGGCGCGGCGGTGGCTCTTGGCGCCGTCATCGCGCGTTGAAGAGTCGGTCGGACGGCGGTGAGCGGGGGACGCGTTGGTAGACTGCGCGGGATTCTGCATGGAGCCTGTTTCTCCTTGCGGGATCGGGCCCGGGTGAGCTGTCACTCGCTCGGGCCGTTTCAGGGTTCCCGGGCCACGTGCCCGGGGGGCTACTCTGTCAAAAGACCTCTCGCCGCAGTCGGGTTCTCAGGTGGCCGGTTCCCTCGGCTCCTGCGGCGTTTGCTGAACTGACGATAGCGCCTGTTTACCGCCGTGTCAAGGGGGTGGGTCGGGAAAATCTCGAAACGCAGCGGGCGGACTGCAAGCGCTGGTGCCGAGTGGGGCCGTTTGATGCCCTCCACCGGGTGAGCCGGGGCGCGGGGTCCCCCGGGACCCGCCCCGCGTACAAGGAAGAAGAGACCGGGGCCCCGCCAGCGTTACAC
>CAZIIB010000901.1:0-915 GCA_964539125.1 uncultured Thermoanaerobaculia bacterium
TGAGCTCCGAAGAAGCCACACGGGCGCTCCTGCCCACGCTCCAGGTGCTCAAGGATGTCTTCAAGCAGGAAGTCCAGAAGCAGAAGCTCGAGCCGAAAGAGGCCGACGGATTCGACCGGGCCGTCGATGGCCTGAAGAGCAGCAAGCGCGTCGACCTCGACAACTGGGTCGCGACGTTGACGCTCCCCGCGCCGGCGCAGGCCCGCGTGGCGAGATCCCTGAGCTCCGGGCGCTTTCCCAGCCGGCAGATCACCGTCTCCTCCAAGGTGGTCGCAGCCTGGAAGGCGAAGCCGAGGGTGTTCGTAGGGGATTTCGGTCTCCGTGTCGAGATTCCCCCCGATCTCCTCAAACATCAGTTCCAGGTGAGCTATCCGAAGAGGAAGCCAGGCTGGTTTGGCGGCCGCGACTACTACGAGGTGACCCTCCGGACCGAGACGTGGGGGGCGCGGCCCTGATGGCTCTCGACCTCGGAGCGCCTGCTGCCCCCCTCGAGCGCCTCGGCCGGTGTCTCGGATTCCCCGCAAGCCCACCCTGGTATGACGAAGGGCTCGACGAGATCACCACGCCGTCGGAGACCTGGTTCGAGGCGGGCAAGCTCGTCACCTGCGAGAAGGAGCTCCTGGAGTTAGAGGAGGCCTACGGAACGGCGCTGGGCCACGGGGAGAGCGGATCGAAGATCGAGGGCGGATGGATGGCCATTCTCCGCCAGCCGACGCTCGCGCCTTCGGACATCCGGGAGTTCATTGAGAGGCTCCGACAGGAACTGGTCGACACCGGGGAGGACTTCTCGAGATTCCGCGTGCGGCTCGTCCTCCGGCTCGACAAGAGAAAGCTCCTCGAGGACCACCTGCGGAACATTCCCCCCAGCGTCCGGCCGGCGCTTATCTTCCGTCCACAGGCATTCGGCGATCTCTT
>CAZIIB010000901.1:925-1892 GCA_964539125.1 uncultured Thermoanaerobaculia bacterium
TGTCTGGAAGCTTCGACAGCCTGGAGAGCTGGTGGGACCAGAAGAACCCGCGGAGGCTCGTGGTGTTCGCGCCGTCCTGGCCCCACTTCCTGTCCGGCCCGCTCCTGACGGTCGCGGGAGGCGATCCACAAGCGGGTCTTGAGCGCCTCGGCCACGGCGGGGACCTCTCACCCCCGGAGCCGCGCGGGCTCGACGCCGGGGGTCCGCCGTGAGGTCCCTGCGAGAGCGGCTGCGGGCGGCGTGGCAGGCGTTCCGGGGTCGGTCGGAGGACCCACCGAGGGCCGAGCCATCCCCAGAGCCTCCCGCGCCCCTGCTCACTCCTGCCGCGCTCTACGCCGCCTGCCGCAAGCAGGTGAACTGGCAGGCCGAGTGGGCTCAGTACTTGACTCCGCTCCATCTCGCGACGGCCGGCGACGCTCCGGACGACGACCCGATCGCCCGGCTCCTGAGGCTCCAGACCGCGAAGCTCTGCGTCCTGTTCCTCGCCGAATGGAGCCGGCGGGGTGCCGCGGACGGGAGCCTCGTCGGGACGTTTGCCGGGGCGCGTCGCGAAGTCCAGGTGCGCCTTCCCAAGCCCAAGGACGCTCCGAAGTCGGTGAGCGGCTCCGCAGTGGAGTCGCTGGTCGAGCTGGTCGAGTGGACGTACGACCCCACCGTCGGCGGCGATCGGATAAGCCTCGTGCAGAACGCGGTCGCACGGGAGCTGGGCGCCGCCGACGAAAGCCGAGACGCCTTCGAGTGGCTCCTTCTCCGGGCACTCTCCATCTTCGACGAGGTCAAGATGGAGTGGAAGCTCTTCCGGGAAGGGAAGATGGAGGAGTTCGTCGGCCAGATCCAGGCGCTCGAGGACGAGGTCGCGGCGACGGTCCAGGGCTTCGCGGACCAGATCTCCGCGATGATCGAGAGTCTCTCCAAGACCGCTATTGCGGCGGTCGGGGCTCTTCTCGGATCGTTCATCGCGGCGGTG
>CAZIIB010000902.1:0-1884 GCA_964539125.1 uncultured Thermoanaerobaculia bacterium
CCACGTACGGCAGCGCCGCCGCCATGGCGCGGGCGGTGGGCTCGTAGCGGGGGTCCACGGCCAGGGGGTTCAACCAGAGGAGGCGCCGTGCCCGGCGCCGGATCGCGCGCATCGTTTCGGGCAGTCCGGCGAGGTCGCCGCGGTCGAGGCCGTCGCTCGCGATGACCACCACCGTGCGGTGGTCGACGAGCTCGTCGAGGTGTCGTTTCACGAACTCCGACAGGCACTCGGCGATCCGCGTGCCGCCCGACCAGTCGGGCACCGCGGCCATCAGACGCTCGAGCCGGTGGCCGGCGCGCCGGCCGCGCTCCGGGCCCCGGTCCCCAACCGGGCCGAGCCAGGGCGTGAGCCGGACGAGCTCCGTGTTGAAGGCGAACACCTCCGTCCGCCGCGCCACCCGGCGCAGAGCGAGCAGGAAGGTGATCAGGAAACGCAGGTGTGGGTCCATCGATCCGCTGGTGTCACAGAGTACCACCAGGCGTGGCGCCTCGATCGGGCGGCGGCGCCGGGCCAGGCTCAGGAACTCGCCGCCGGTGGCGATCGCCGCCCGGAAGCTCCGGCGGAGATCCGCCTCCCCCCGGCCGCGGGTGGCCACCCGGCGCCGGCTGGGACGGGTGGCGAGGCGCAGGGCCAGGCGGGCGACGAGGCGCTCCATCGCCTCGACCTCGGCGGGCGAGCACTCGTCGAAGGGCTTCTTGCGGAGCATGGCGTGGGGGCTGTAGGACGGCTCCCGGCCTCCCTCGGGAACGTTGCGGTGGCCCTCGCGGGCGCCGGGGGCGGGGACCGGGCGCCGGCGGGCACCCCGGGGCAGGGCGGGGGGCCGCCGCCGCTCGCGCGGCGTGTCGGGTGCCGTCGTGGGGCCGGGCGTCCGGTGCCACCAGGCGGCGAACAGCTCCGCGAAGAGGGCGCGGTCGCCGGGGCGGATCTTGAGGGCGCTCCGGAGGGCGCGCTCGGCCTCCCCGCGGTCGCCCAGGTCGACCAGGGCGAGAGCCTCGAGGGCGTCGGCCTCGTCGCTCAGGGTGACGGCGACCCCGCGCTCGCGCAGTGCCCGGCCGAAACGCGCCACATGGAGGACGAGGTCGCTCACCCCGCGGCGGCCTCCGGCTCGTCGGTCTCGCGGGCGGCCGCCACGAGGCCGGCGAGCTCGCCGCCGTCGCGGACCTCGCGGCTGTCGTGGGGATCCTTGAGGAGGCAGCCGAGGGTCTGCTCGACGGTCTCGAGGTCGAGCCGGTCGTGGTGGAGGGTGAGGAGCGCCCGGGCCCAGTCGATGGTCTCGGCGACGCCCGGAATCCGGCTCAGGCGGCGCTCCCGCAACCCACGCATGAAGCGCGCGATCTCGGTGGCCAGCCGCTCGTCGACGCCGGGCACGCGGGCGCGGAGCACTCGCACCTCCTTCTCCACGCTCGGGTGCTCGACGTAGAGGTAGAGGCAGCGGCGGCGCAGCGCGTCATGGATCTCGCGGGTGCGGTTCGAGGTGAGCACCACGTAGGGGACGTGCTCGGCCGAGAGGGTCCCGAGCTCCGGGATGGTCACCTGGAAGTCCGAGAGGACCTCCAGGAGGAAGGCCTCGAACCCCTCGTCGGCGCGGTCGATCTCGTCGATCAGGAGCACCGCCGGCCCCTCGCGCCGGGTGATGGCGCGCAGCAGGGGCCGCTCCAGGAGGTAGTCGCGCCCGAAGATCAGCTCCTCGGCCTCCTCGCTGCTCAGCCCCTCCCGCTCGGCCAGGCGCAGGCGGAGCATTTGACGCTGGTAGTTCCACTCGTAGAGCGCGGTCGAGACGTCGAGGCCCTCGTAGCACTGGAGCCGGATGAGCTCGGTCCCGAGCAGGCGGGCCAGGACCTTGGCGATCTCGGTCTTGCCGACGCCGGCGTCGCCCTCGATCAG
>CAZIIB010000903.1:0-1881 GCA_964539125.1 uncultured Thermoanaerobaculia bacterium
GACGCCGTTCAACTTCGCGTCGATCAGCGGCAACCTCCCCACCTCGCCCGCCCTAATGGGCAACACCGTCCTCTGGAAGCCCGCCTCGAGCGTGGTCTACGTCTGCTACCAGCTCGTCAAGCTCCTCGAGGCGGCGGGCCTGCCCCCGGGGGTGATCAACTTCGTGCCGGGGCGGGGGAGTCAGGTGGGCAATCCGGTGCTCGCGAGCCCGGGGTTCGCCGGCCTCCACTTCACCGGCTCGACCGAAACCTTCCAGGGCATGTGGCGGACGATCGCCGAGAGCCTCCCACGCTACCGCTCCTACCCGCGGATCGTGGGGGAGACGGGCGGCAAGGACTTCGTCTTCGCCCATCCGTCGGCCGACGTGCCGTCCCTGGTCACCGCCCTCGTCCGGGGTGCCTTCGAGTACCAGGGCCAGAAGTGCTCCGCGGCCTCGCGCGCCTACGTGCCGCGGTCGCTGTGGAGCGAGGTTCGCGAGGGTCTGGAGGAGCAGGTGGGCCGTATCCGCATGGGCCCGCCCACGGACTTCCGGAACTTCATGGCGGCGGTGATCGACGAGGGCTCGTTCGACAAGATCGTGGGCTACGTCGAGCACGCCAAGGGGGCGGACGACCTCGAGGTGATCCTGGGCGGTGGCAGTGACAAGTCGGAGGGGTACTTCATCGAGCCGACGGTGGTGGTCTCCAGCGACCCGCGCTCCAAGCTCATGGTGGAGGAGATCTTCGGCCCGGTGCTCACGGTCTTCGTCTACGAGGACCGCGATGTCGCCGAGACCGCCGAGCTCGTGGACTCGACCAGCCCGTACGGCCTCACCGGGGCGATCTTCGCCCGGGACCGGCAGGCGATCGTCGATCTCTCCCGGCGCCTGCGCCACTCGGCAGGGAACTTCTACGTCAACGACAAGCCGACCGGCGCCGTCGTCAGCCAGCAGCCGTTCGGGGGTGCCAGGGCCTCTGGCACCAACGACAAGGCGGGCTCGATCTTCAACCTGGTCCGATGGGTCTCCCAGCGCTCGGTCAAGGAGACGTTCGTCCCGCCCACGGACTTCGGGTATCCCTACATGGGCTGAGAGGCCTCAGTCCTTCCTCGCCTGGCCGCGGGTGTAGCGGAGCCAGGCGAGGAAGCCGGCGATCATCTGTCCCAGCACGCGCTCCTCGTCGTCCGAGAGGAGCCGGGGAACCTTCACGGTCCGGTAGACGGCTGCGGGCTCGGCGACCTCGCCGCTCGCGGGCGCCGGCGGGTAGGGCCGGCGGGCGGGCTCGCCGGGCTCGGCTTCGACCATCCGCAACGCCCACTCGAGCTGCTCGAGGTCGGCACCCAGGGCGTCGAGGAGCCGCCCCAGGGTCCGGAGGCTCGGCTCCTGATGGCCGTTCTCGTAGGAGGAGAGCATGCCGCGGGTGACGCCCGCTTCGGCCGCGATCTCGAGCTGCTTCCTGGGCCTTCCCCCGCCGTGAAGCCGCAGGTGGCGCAGTGCTTCTCCGAGCTTGTCGAACCGTGGCATGGCATCGCTTCCTGCCACGCCCACCCCCCGGTGTTCGAGAAGGCGGAGTGTAGCGGTATGGGGGCGTAATGTCAAGCGCGGCTATACTGCCGTCCCGATGGCTCCGATCCGCACTCACCGCCGCCTCGACCCTCGCCTCTGCGGCGCGCCGGTGGAGGTGGCCGACGGCCGGGCAGACGTCGCCCTCATCCCCGGGCCCGAGATGGCCGCCGACGACTCCGGACTGGTTCACGGCGGCTTCGTCTTCGGCCTCGCCGACCACGCGGCGATGTTGGCGGTCAACCAGCCGAACGTCGTCCTCGCCGGCGCCGAGGTGCTCGAGCGCCTGCCGGTGCGCTTCCTCTTCACCCTCTGAGGCGGACACCTCTCGCCGATCCTGG
>CAZIIB010000904.1:0-1878 GCA_964539125.1 uncultured Thermoanaerobaculia bacterium
ACCGCTGTACACCCCGCCCTGGCCGATGTGGCTGCCGCCCGTGTAGTTGCCCGGCGCCCCCGCGCCCGGGTACGTCTGGTTCGGCGCGTACCCGCGCGAGCTCACGTCGAGCGATCCACCGCAGGCCACGTAGACTGTGCCGCTCGCCTGGACCTCGAGCGGCGTCGTCGGCCCGAGGGAGGAGAGGCGGGTGACCGTCGCCCCGGGGAGCACGATGAGGCCGCCCAGGTCGACCGTCTGGTCGAGGCTGAGGGTGCCGGAGCGCAGCACCGCGACCTGGCCGGCGAGCGAGGCCCAGTCGTTGGTGCCGGCGCCGTCGGCCGCGAGATCGACGGTGTCGACGGTGTCGACCACGATCTCCTGGCTCGTCCGGTTGTTGCCCGAGTCCACCACCTCGGCGCGGAAGCGGGTTTCGCCGGCGACCGCCGGCAGGGTGAAGGTGGCGGTGGCGTCGAAGCCGGTCTCCGAGCCGGCGGGCGGAGTGACGTGGGCGAAGGGCTCGGTGGCGCCGTCGGCGAAGAAGTCGACCCAGGCGACCCCCAGGTCGTCGCTCGCCCGGGCGGTGAGGCCGAGCTCGTAGCCCAGCGGCAGCACGGCGCCGCCACTCGGGCAGGCGAAGGCCACCTCGGGGGGCACGTCGTCGGGCAGCGGCTCGACGGTGACCTCGCGGCTCGCGGTGCCCACGTTGCCGATCGGGTCGGTCGCCTCCGCCGAGAGGGTGAAGGTGGTCACGTCGGAGACCGGCGGCACGGTCCAGGTGACGTCGATGGGCGAGCCGTCGGAGGTCTGGGTGGCGCCGTCGATGGTGAGCGAGAGTGAGGCGACCGCCACGTCGTCGGTGGCGCTGGCGCTCACCTGGACCACGTCGCCCGAGGTGTAGGTCGCGGCGTCGGGGTCGAGGACGAGGGTGACCACCGGCGGGTCGGTGTCGCTCACGATGGGGATGTCGAGGGGCGCCGTGGTGAAGGACGCACCGAGACGGTCGGTGACGACCGCGCTCACCGTGAGGCTGACCAGCTCGGCGTCCGGCGCCGCGGTGACCGTGAAGGTCTCGGCCACGTCGGTGCCGGAGACGGTCCGCGTCTGGATCGGCTCGGTCGCCGGGCCGCTCACCTGGAGCTCCACGGTCGCCAGGCCATCGGAGTCCGAGGCCGCGACGGTCACCAGGGTCGACTCCCCCGGCTTGACCCGGTCCGCCGCACCGTCCGCCAGGGCCACCGCGCCGGTGGGCGCCGCGTTGGCCACCACCGGCACCGACAGGACATCCGAGGTGGTGGTGGCGCCGGAGAGGTCCTCGGCCACCGCCTGGAGCACCACCGGCTGCGAGCCGTCGGCGGTCGGGTCGACGTCGACCTGGAAGGTGAGCTCGGTCGCGGTTCCGGTGACCGCCTGACTCTGGACCTCGGGGGTCGCCGGTCCGCTCGCCATCAGCGTCACCGCCGTCAGCCCCTCGCGGTCGCTCGCCTGGACCACCACGGAGAGCGGGTAGCCGGCGGGCGCCGGGGTGGTGGCGTCGGGCGCCAGGGCCACCGCCGCCGCCGGCGGCTCGTTGGGCAGCACCGTCCAGACCGCGTCGACGCCCGCGGTGCGGCCGGCGAGGTCGGTCCCGTCCACGTGGTAGCTCACCGCTCCAGGCTCGGCGTCGAGCGGGATCGAGAGCGTCACCGGTCCACCCGAGACGCTCACCGGCTCGCCGCTCACCACGCTCGAGTCGCCGCTGCCGTCGACCGACCAGGAGGTGGCGCTCGCGGTGACGCCGAGCGGGTCGTCGAGCTGCCACGTGAGCTCGATCGAGGAGCCCAGGAGAACCTCGGTGCCGGCCTCCGGCGTCGCCATCACCGTCGCCTGCGGCCCCTCGCCCCGGAGCAGCGCCCGGGC
>CAZIIB010000905.1:0-921 GCA_964539125.1 uncultured Thermoanaerobaculia bacterium
GAGGTGTCGAGGGTGGCCGCCAGACCGTTGACCGTGACGGTGATCCCGGCCTCGTCGCCCACGGTGCCCGAGACCTCGACGGTGTCGCCCTGGAGGTAGGCGCCCTCGGCGGGGCTCTCGACGTGGATCTCGGGCGCCTGACTGTCCCGGACCACCGACACCGAATCGGTGGCGCTGTGGCCCAGGGAGTCGAAGGCGCTCGCGGTGAGGGTGTTGGCGCCCTCGGCGAGGGAGACGGTGGCGCTCCAGGCACCGCCGGCGAGCTGGGCGGTGACGTCGTTGACCTCCACCCGATCGAGGTGGGGGTCCGCCGCCGTGCCCGAGACCAGGATCGACGCGCCCGGCACCACGGTGCCCGCCGCCGGGTCGGTGATGGCGACGGCGGGGGGCTGGGTGTCGAGGACCGCCGTGCGGGTCACCTGCGCACTGTTGCCGGCGGCGTCCGTCGCCTCGGCCACGAGCTGGGTCGAGCCCTCGCCGAGAGGAACTCCCTGGGCGAGGAAGGTGCTCCCCGTCACCTGCGCCGCCGTGCCGTTGACCGTCACCGAGGCGAGATGGGTGTCAGAGGCCGTTCCCACGACGTCGACCGGGCTCGACGAGAGCACGGTCCCGGAAGCCGGCTGTCCGATCGCCACCGCCGGCGCCGTCGAGTCCCGGACCAGGGAGTGGACGAGCTGAGCGCTGTTGCCGGCGGCGTCGGAGGCGATCAGCGTCCAGGAGTTGGTGCCTTCGGCGAGGGCGTACGGCCCGGCGGTGAAGGAGGCGCCGACCAGGGCCACGGCCTGGCCCTCGACGGTGAGCGAGGTCGCCCCCGTCACCTGGCCCTGGAGGGTCACCTGGGCGTCGGCCATGAGGCTACCGGTCTCCGGGGTGACGGCGCCGAAGACCGGGGCGACGGTGTCGATTTCGAAGCTCACGGTC
>CAZIIB010000905.1:931-1876 GCA_964539125.1 uncultured Thermoanaerobaculia bacterium
CGTGGGAGCCCTCTCCGGAGACCGTGGTGCCGGAGGTGAAGGTCGCGCCGTCGAGGAGCGAGTCGACGGTGACCGGCGAGGCGTCGGTGACCTCGATCGTCGGCGTCGCGGCCCGGTTGAACAGGGCGCCGTCGGCGAGCGGAGCGCCGCTCTCGAGGATCGCAATCACCGGGGGATCGACGTCCTGTGCGCGGAGGGCCGACGGCGCGAGGAGCGCCGGGACGAGGAAGACCAGGAGATGGAGGGCTCTCTTCATGAGTCTCATGGAGGGGTGATCACCTGGGAATCCGCGTCCACGTCGAAGGCGCCCACGTCGGCAGTGTCGAGGAACTCGAGGACCGCGCCACCGTGAACGGTGACGGTGTCGAACTTGTAGACGCCCTGGTAGGCCTCGCCCACCGCGACCAAGCCGGCAGCGCCCTCGAGGAGGAGCTGGCGCCGGTCGGCGCTCTGGTCGAGCACCCGGTAGTCGGAGCCGGAGATCCGCACCCACATGCCGGTGACGCCGACGCTGAAGAGGGCCGCCGGGTCCTGGGGCTCGATCCAGAGGTCGGTCGGGTCGGTCGAGTCCGCCTCGGCGACGCCGATGGTGCCGGTGGCGATGGTGGGGAGGGTGGTGTTGGGATGGGACGAGCTCGGGGCCGCGCCGTAGCTCACAGTCAGGTCGCCGTAGGTCGAGGTCCCGTCGGTGAAGACCACGGTCGTGCCCGGGGCGGCGTAGCCGTAGCTCGTGCTGCCCCAGTAGCTCTTGCCTCCCTCCACCACCACCTGCGACGCCGGGTCGAAGCCCGACAGCGAACCCACGTACAGCGCCACCCGGCCGCCGCCGCCCGCGCCTTCGATGCCGTAGCTCGTGGTCGTCCACGACGCGCCGCCCGAGGCGTCGATCTGACCCACCCCCGACAGAGTGCCCGTCACCCGCAACAGCACGCTCCCGCCGGCGCC
>CAZIIB010000906.1:0-1871 GCA_964539125.1 uncultured Thermoanaerobaculia bacterium
GTCTCCTCGACCGGCCTCTTCCAGCAGGACCAGGCGCAGAGCCCGAAGGCCGTCGTTCTGGGCTTTTCCTGGCTCGACGACTCCGCGACGCAGTCCATCTCGGACTACGTCCACCTCTTGCAGGTCTATCAGTCCGAGGCCCACACGAACATCGCCGGCATCCGCCTCGCCAACGCCCTCGACGAGGTGCTCGCTCCCGCCTTCTGGAAGAACCCGGCCAACCGCCTGCACCTGATCGGCCACAGCCACGGCTCCAAGGTGGCCACGGTCGCCGCATTGATCCTCCAGATGCGCCACACGCACGACGCCAAGAAGGGCGCCGACCATCTCACCACCCTCGACTCGCCGGAGTCCGAGACCACCCTGGAGGGCAACGGCGCCAACCTGATCGGGTTCTACTTCCAGGATCTCTCGGTCGCCAAGAACCACACGACTCCCGAAGCGGGATCGATCTTCGTCGACAACGTCGTCTCCTACTTCGGCGCCGGCTACGTCAGCTCGACCCCGGACAACCCGATCAACGACGTGGTGGACGTCATGCTCTACCCGTGGACCCTCTCCGCCTCGCCGGAGTTCGCCCACTCCTACTCCGCCGAGTGGTACGGGGGCGCGGCGCCCGGCGCGGCGAGCCTCCACCTGCCGGCGATCGGCCTCGCCTGGCCGCCGATCCCGTCGCCCTCTCTGCCGACGAGCCAGACGCCGTACCCCAACCAGAGCTGGTATCGGAGCGGCAACAAGACACAGGACCAGCAGTGGAGTCTCTACCTCTCGGACGCCGCCGGTGCGGCCCGCTCCGTTTTCGGGTTCGGCACCCACCCGGTCGCGATCACCGATCGAGGCGGACCCGTCGGGAGCGTCACCTTCTCCGGCGGCAAGCTGACCCTCGCCGCCACGTCCGGCCTCGCCCGCTTCCACGGCGCCTACGACAACCCGGTGGACAGCAGCTACTACGGCCTCGGCTTCGACCTCTCCTGGATCGGCCCCGAGGACGGTGACTACGTCGTGGTGACGGTGAGCTCCTCCGACGTGACCTCCGGGCAGGAGGTCGTCCTGGTGCTCGACGGCCGCTCCCTCGCCGGCTCCCCGACCCCGGACCTCGACAAGCTGCCGGTCTCCTTCAACGCGGCCGCCTCGAGCGGCCTGCTCGAGAACGTGCAGTTCTACGTCTACTTCCTCCCCGCCTCGGGCAACACCACCGGCAAGGTCACGCTCGGGGACTTCCAGCTCATCAGCTCGACGAGCATCAACGGCCTCACCGAGGGGTCCGTGCCGAACCGCTGACGGCGAGGCCCTGGCTCTCCCCTACTCCGTCCGCAGCGCCACCAGCGGGTCGAGAGCCCCGGCGCGGCGGGCCGGGAGCCAGCTCGCGAGCACCGTGACCGCCAGCACGAGAAGGGCGACGGCGGCGTAGGTCCAGGGGTCGGTGGCGGCGACGCCGTGGAGGAGACCCTGGAGGAGCCGCGTGGCGGCCGCCGCGCCGGCGAGACCGAGGACCACGCCGGTCACGGCCAGGCGCAAGGCCTGGCCGACCACGGCGGTCTCGATCTGGCGCCGCTCGGCCCCCAGCGCGATGCGCATCCCGATCTCCCGGATGCGGCGGGCGACCAGGAACGACAGCAGGCCGTAGATCCCGATCGCCGACAGGAGTGCGGCCACGGAAGCGAAGACGGCCACCAGGACGAGGGTGAAGCGGGGCCGCCGGAGCTCCCGGTCCATGAGCTCCCCCATCGTCGACCAGCGCACGGTCTGGAGGTCGGGGTCGAGCTCGGCGAGGCGCACCTTCGCCGCCCGGATGACGGTGGCGGGGTCGCCCGTAGTCCGGATCACCAGGAAGACCGCCCAGCGGGGAACCTGCGCGTAGGGCCAGTAGA
>CAZIIB010000907.1:0-1871 GCA_964539125.1 uncultured Thermoanaerobaculia bacterium
ATGATCACCTACCCGTTTCCTGTCCGAGAAGACGTCGATGCGCAGTTGGTTCTTCCCCGGGATCTCAGGCCCGACGAGGTGAGGCGGCTCGTCGCGTTCATCAACGCTCTGGCGATCGAAGGGCCGGTGGGTTCGGGAGAGTGAGAGGTGCCGACGCCGCAATTCGAAGTCCGACTTCAGCAGGGAGCCCTAAGCCAATTCCGGGCTCTGGATGCAGAGGTACGGCGGAGGGTCCGCGAGAAGATGACGTGGCTTGCCGATCACGCCGAGGCGATACGGCACCTTCCCTTGCAGGGAGATCTGGCGGGTCTGTACAAGCGGCGGGTTGGAAGTTACAGGATCGTATATGAGATCGTTGTCGAGAGACGAATTCTAGTCATCCATGCAGTCGGCCACCGCAGGGACGTATACGATATAGACTGACAATCGGAGATCAGGAGCTTCGGAGAGCGCGTTCAGTCGGGGACTTCTGCGAGAGGAACCCCATACTCCCCTAGTCGGACACGCTCCATCTGTTGGAGGAGACGCGCTCGAACCTCGGGGCGGAGCTTCATGCCACTGTCTGGGTCCCCGAGGATTTCCTCCAGCTTCTCGTCGATGAGCTCTTCGATCAGCTCCCGGAGATCTTGGACCTTCATTTCGGCTACGGTGGCGTTCATAGCGGCTCTTCGCGCGACGTGGCGCTGCAAGTGTGCTGTCGAGTATACCAGTCGAGCGTCGGTGATCCCGGGAAAGCGGGCTGGAGGGAAACGCCTCAAGGACGGAGCCCTGACCGAGGCGCGTCTCGCGGGCTACCCCAGCCCGTACTTCTCGATCCGGGTGTAGAGCTGGGAGCGGGTGAGGCCGAGGAGGCGGGCGGCCTTCGACTTGTTGCCGCGGGTGCGCTCGAGGGCTTTCTCCACGAAACCGCGCTCCATGTCGTCCAGGTCCACGCCGCCCGGCGGCAGGGAGGTCGCGGCGCCGGGTGCGCCGTTGCCGCCCGGCGAGCGGGCCTCTTCCGGCCGGCCGACCGCGGCGGGCAGGTGCTCGCGGCTGATCAGGCCGCCGTCGCACAGCAGGATCGCTCGCTCGATGGCGTTCCGGAGCTCGCGGACGTTGCCCGGCCATGGGTAGGCCAGGAGCCACTCGCGGGCGTCGCGCGAGATCCCGGCGGCCGGCCGCGGCATGGTGGGGGCCAGCTCGTCGAGAAACGACTCGGCCAGGGGCAGGATGTCCTCGGGACGCTCGCGCAGGGGCGGGGTGTGGATCTCGAAGACCGCCAGCCGGTAGTAGAGGTCCGCGCGGAACTTGCCGTGGGCCATGGCCGCCGCCAGGTCGCGGTTGGTCGCCGCGATCACCCGCACGTCGGCCTTGAGCGTGCGGGTTCCGCCCACGCGCTGGAACTCGCGCTCCTGGAGCACCCGCAGGAGCTTCGCCTGGAGCATGGGGCTCATCTCGGCGATCTCGTCCAGGAACAGGGTGCCGCCGGCGGCCTGTTCGAGGCGTCCGACCTTGGTCGCCACGGCGCCGGTGAAGGCGCCCTTTTCGTGGCCGAACAGCTCGGATTCGAGGAGCTGCTCCGGGAGCGCGGCGCAGTTGATCGCCACGAACGGGCGGCCGGCGCGGGGCGAGCCGTGGTGGACGAGGCGCGAGATCACCTCCTTGCCGGTGCCCGACTCGCCGGTGACGAGGACCGTGGTCTCCGACGCCGCCACCCGTCCGACCTGGAGGAGGACCTCCTTCCAGGAGCGCGAGACCCCGACCACCCGGCTCTGGCCACGGGCCTCGAGCTCGCGGGTCAGGGTTTCGACGGTGGCCTCGAGCCGCCGGGCGCGTTCGCACGCCTCGGCGGCGATCCGCTCCTCCTCGGCCAGGCGGTGGTGCGAGAGGGC
>CAZIIB010000908.1:0-1870 GCA_964539125.1 uncultured Thermoanaerobaculia bacterium
GCACCGCGGACGCCGTCGCCGTGGTCTTCGAAGGCGAGCATCTGACCTTCGGCGAGCTCGACCGGCGGGCGCGGCGGCTCGCCCGGCGCCTGCGGAGAGCCGGGGTCGGTCCCGAGGTGGTCGCCGGCGTCCTCGCCGAGCGCTCCGCCGAGCTGCCCGTGGCCCTCCTGGCCGTGCTGTGGGCGGGCGGGGCCTACCTGCCCCTCGACCCGCAGCTCCCCGCCGAGCGCCTGCGGTTCCTGCTCGCCGATGCCCGCGTGCCGGTGGTCCTCGCGCCGGAGCCCCTGGCGGCGCGGCTCGAGGAGGTGGCGCCCGCGGCCGGCGGGCCCGTGCGCGTGCCCTTGGAGATCGGCTCCGGCCCCCGCGGCGCCGGCCGCCGGGAGCCCTGGCACCGCGAGGTCGAGGACGACGTCGATCCCGGACAGGCGGCCTACGTGATCTACACCTCCGGCTCGACCGGTCGCCCCAAGGGCGTGGTGGTGCCCCACGGGCCCCTCGCCAACCGCCTCCAGTACGCGCGAGCCGCCGACATGGGGCCCCTCGACAGCTTCCTCCAGAAGACGACCATCAGCTTCGACGTGTCGGTGCTCGAGATCTTCGGCCCGCTGGTGGCCGGCGGCCGGACGGTGCTGCCCCGGCCGGGCGGCGAGAAGGACACCGCGTACCTGGTCGACCTGATCGGCCGCGAGCGGCTGACCCAGACCTCGTTCCCCCCGACCCTCCTGTTCGCCCTCCTGGACGAGCCCCGGTTCCGCGGGCTCTCGAGCCTGCGCACCGTGATCACCGGCGGCGAGACGGTGCCCCCGGAGCTGCCCGGCCGCTTCTACCGCCACCTCGACGCCGACCTGCTGAACCGCTACGGCCCCACCGAGGCGACGATCTCGGTGACCTCCTGGCGGTGCCGCCCGGAGGTGCGCGAGCGAGTGCTGCCCATCGGCCGTCCGACGGCCGGCGCGCGGGTCTACCTCCTCGACCGGGGTCTCGAGCCGGTTCCGGTGGGCGTGCCCGGCGAGGTCTTTCTCGGCGGCCCGTGCGTGGCGCGGGGTTACCTCGACCGGCCGGACCGCACCGCCGAAGGCTTCGTGCCGGACCCGTTCGCCGCCGGGGCGGGCCCGGGCGCCGGTCGGGGCGCCCGGATGTACCGCACCGGGGACCTCGCCCGATATCGGACGGACGGCGCCCTGGAGTTCGTCGGGCGGGTCGACACGCAGGTCAAGATCCGCGGCTTCCGGGTGGAGCTGGGCGAGGTCGAGGCGGTGATCGCCCGTCATCCGGCGGTGCGCGAGGCGGTGGTCGCCGCCCGCGGGGAAGGGGGTGGGCGAAGCCTGGTCGCCTACTGGGTGCCGGCGGGTGACGGCGCCGGCCCGGCCGGCGCCGAGCTGGACGACCTGGCGGCGGCCGTGGCCGCCGAGCTGCCGGCGCACATGGTGCCGTCGGCCTTCGTGCGCCTGGACGCCCTGCCGCTCACCCCGACCGGCAAGGTGGACCGCGGCGCGCTGCCCGAGCCGGAGCGGGCGGGAGGCGCCGCGGAGCGGCCGGGCGAGCCGCCCCGGGGCGCGGTGGAGGAGACCGTCGCCGGCCTCTGGAGGGACGTGCTGGAGGTCGACTCGGTCTTCCGGCACGACGACTTCTTCGACCTGGGCGGCCACTCCCTCCTCGCTACCCGCGTCGTCTCGCGCCTGCGCCAGGCCTTCGGCGTGGAGCTGCCGCTCCGGCGCCTGTTCGAGGAGCCGACGGTGGCCGGTCTGGCGCGCGCCGTCGCCGAGGCCCGGGGCCGCGGGCAAGCCCTGGCGCCGCGGATCGTGGCGCGGCCGCGGAAGGCCGTCGGCGAGGACGGTGCCGTCGAGCTGCCCCTCTCCTTTGCCCAGGA
>CAZIIB010000909.1:0-1869 GCA_964539125.1 uncultured Thermoanaerobaculia bacterium
AAAAATCAGTAGTGGATATATTTAACAAATCGTCCATCCAATACCAATTTCTCCATTGTGTAGGAAAATCGTGAGGAAAACAATCTGCCCATCTCGCAAATACAGCGACCCATCCGGGACATAACAGCTCTGTTTTTATGACGATTACATACACAACGTTTCTTCCAGAATATTCACACAAAACGATGTGATTTTTTCTTGCTATGTTTCTTGCGTACACATTCAATTCTATTAGATACTTATCGCGTATTTCAGGGTCGGTTTCACGTTCTCGTTGTTGTACCCACATCCAACAAAAAACTAGTAGAGAAAAAAAATGTGTGATGTTTATGTATTAGAAATGGACACAACTTTGCAATAAACCCAAACACTCAAATCCCAAAGATATCATTACGTATTGTAAACATGAGAATTTTTTTTTTTTATTAAAAAAATTTTTTTTTACAAACATTGTAATCTCTTTGAGTCTTATGAAACATTGGGCATTTTCTCTTTTGAGTTTACATGTGCCTCAAATGCCGCGGCCATACGTTTATCTAGAAAAAATCCAACACACGGCCTCGTACATTCTCTTCTAGTGTGTCCGCGAACACATCTACATATACAGCTTGTTTGTTCTTTACAACAATACCTACAAAATACTGTCGGCGCACGTATCTGTTGAATATCTTTTTTCATATTATCGGTTTCTTTGTTTTTTTTGCGTTGTTTGTTTTTTTCCCGTTTGACTGTCAAACCCTTACAATCCAAAACATTCAAATAATTGGACAAATGACCTTAAGAGAGCAATAACTAAGGAACCAAGATTGCACCAAGCATTTTTTTTTGCTCGAAGTTTTATTGTCTTTTTTTTTCATACGCTCATATTCAATGGTATTGGTTCATGATGCTTATACCCACATAACATTATATCCCTTGCCGTAATTGCGTCGATGTCGATACTATCAGAGAGAATACGAACATATGGAGAAGCGTATGGTTTACGAGTCGTTTGTTTTCTCAAATCGTCCACATGGTTCATGTAGATATGAGCATCTCCTATTGTATGCACCAACTTTTTTGCTTTTAAGCCGCAACAATGTGCTATTATATGAGTCAGCAGTCCGTACGAAGCAATGTTGAAAGGAACTCCTAGTCCAATATCGCCGGAGCGCTGGACCATCATACACGAAAGTGTGTCCTCCTCTGGTTCGACATAAAACTGGACACTAATATGACAAGGAGGAAGTACCATTTCATCAATACATAATGGATTCCATGCAGTCATCACTATTCTGCGAGAATAGGGATCGTTTCGTATGAGATCAACGCACTTTAATAACTGGTCTATTCCTTTGCCAGTGTAGTCTTCTTCACATCCCTCATACTTGGCACCGTAGTGTCTCCATTGAAACCCGTAAATAGGACCTGCATCACCTTCTCTGTAATGAGTCAGTTTTCTTTTTTCCAAAAAACTTGTTGAAGTGTTTAAATCCCAAATTTTTACTCCTTTAGAAGATAATATTTTAGAATCGGTACACCCAGATATGAACCACAGCAGTTCTTCAACAACGCCTTTCCAGTACATTTTCTTTGTTGTGAGGAGGGGTATGCTTTGACGACTTAGGTCATATTCACACGTTACTCCAAATTTGGAAACAGTTCCTGTTCCTGTTCGGTCATGTCGTACATTCCCGTTAACCAAAACGTTTTCAATAAGGTCTAAATAAACGCGGTCGTTTGTGTTTTTAACGTTCATGTATTCTTTAAGACTGATGTGTTAAAAAGAATAGATAAAATAAATCCAACCCGACTATTCAAAATTTTTTATTCTATTTTTAGTTTTGCCCGTTTACGAAAAAAGATCCTTTCATCTCCCTATATTTACAT
>CAZIIB010000910.1:0-1867 GCA_964539125.1 uncultured Thermoanaerobaculia bacterium
CCCCCCGCCGGCGGGGGGGGGGGGGGCGCCCCCCCCGGCCCCGCCCCGGTGGTCTCGGCAACTGGCGTGGCGCTATGCCGATCAGGAAGTGGCACTTGCAGCAGGCCAGGCGTCGCGCTCACCGGAAGGACGTCTCGATCGCCCCGGCTACCTCTCCGGCCGGGAGCCAGCGGACCTGGGTCTCCCCTTCGCGTCGTTCCGCGGAGAGGCCGGATTGGACCATGAGGAACGCCCGCGGCCGGTAGGCCTCCACGAAGCTCCTCGCCGCCCTGGGGAAGCGGGGACGGGGAGACCGGCCGGCCTTGACCTCCACGCCGACCGTCACCCCGGCCCGGTGCACGACGAAGTCCACCTCCGCCCCCGAGGCACTGCGCCAGAAGTGCAGGCTCGCCCCCTCCGGCAGGGACTTCCAGAGCTCCGAGAAGACCCAGTTCTCCAGGGCCGGCCCGGCGTCGGCACGCTCGGCCAGGGGCTTGAAGTCGTGGACCAGTCGGTTGCGGATGCCGTTGTCGACCAGGTAGATCTTCGGCCGGCTGGTGAGCTCGGCTCGCCGGCCTCCGGCGAAGGGTGGGATGGCGACGGCCACGTGCCCGGCCTCCAGAATCTCCAGGTAGGCGGCGACGGTGTCGCGGTGGATCCCCAGGATTCCCGCCCACTCGCTGAGGTTGACCAGGCTCCCCACCTGGGTGGCGAGGAGGTAGAGGAGCTTGCGGAAGGCATCGGGCCGGCCGATGCGGAAGAGATCGCTGGCGTCTCGCAGGATGACCGCCTCGACCAGGTCGGTGAGGAGGAGCTCGGGGCGCTCGGCGAGCCAGACGGCGGGGTAACCGCCGAACGCCACGTGCCGCTCGAACCGCTCGGCGGCCATCTGCTCGGCCACCAGCGGGGGCTTGCCTTCGAGGTCGTGGCAGACCTCGGCGAACGAGAGCGGCAGCAGGCGGGTCCGGGTGGCCCGTCCGGCGAGGGATTCCCGGGTGCGCGCTCCGAGATGGAAGGACGAGCTGCCGGTCACCAGGAGCGGCACCCCGACGCGGCGGTCGACCAGCCCCTTGAGGAACAGTCCGGCCTCCTCCAGGTGCTGCGCCTCCTCGAAGAAGAGCGGTACCGGGCGGGGGAGGAGAGCCTCGAGGTCGCCGAGGAACAGGGGTGCCGAGCGGCACCACTCCTGAACCAGAGCCTGCTCGCAGTCCACGAACAGGGCCGGCTCGCCCCTCGCGGCGAGGTGGGCCCAGAGCAGGGTGGACTTCCCCGCCTGGCGCGGACCCACGACCAGGTGGGCGCGGTTCGGCTCCGCCCAGCGAGCATGGAGAGAAGGGGAGACGTCACGGGGGATGAACTGCTCCGGCAGCCGGAAGCGCAGCCACTCGGGAAGCCGGTCCCCGGCGGTCAGCCAGGGGTTGTCCCGGATCAGGATGGCCTGGAGCTCACGGTTCACAACCGCAGTTTATCCCTGTCGATTGCGGAACGCCATCCGCAGATTTCATAGATAAGGGGGGCGGGGGGCGCGCCCGAAAGGGCTCGAGCTAGCACCGGATGTTAGACAGCCCGCGACCGCGGCCGCGTGGGGGCGGCTGCGATGGACTCCCCGAAGCCGCGCCTCAGCGTCGCATCAGGAACCGGACCAGATCTTCGGTGAACAGCTCCGGCCGCTCCCAGTGGACGCCGTGGCCGGTGGCCGGGTACACCGCAGGGTCGCGTGGGGAATACCCTGCTCGAGCTCGACCTGGTCCGGGAACGGGAAGATCTCGTCCTTGTCTGTCAGAGGATCAGAGTCGGCGCGGTGATGCCGTCGAGCTCTCCATCGAGATCGCTGCCTCGGGTGGGGTACGATCCTTCTGTGGTGCGCGAGCCCGCCGATCACGCCAAG
>CAZIIB010000911.1:0-1857 GCA_964539125.1 uncultured Thermoanaerobaculia bacterium
CGTCGAGCCGGCCGCGCAGCACCAGGGTGTTGACGAAGAAGCCGATCAGGCCCTCGGTCTCGGCCCGGTTGCGGTTGGCGATCGGCGAGCCCACCGGCACGTCGGTCGTCCCGCCGAGCCGGGAGAGGTAGGCCTGGAACCCCGCCAACAGGACCATGAATCGGGTTGCGCCCTGCTCGCGGGCGAGGGCGTCGAGGCGGCCGGTCAAGGAACCGCCGAGACGGACCGGGACCCGCAGGGACGGCCGCCGGCGCACCGCCGGGGCAGGGTGATCGGCGGGGAGCTCCAGGGACCCAACACCGGACAGCTCGGAGCGCCAGTAGGCGAGCTGCTCGTCGAGGGCGCCGCCGGCCAGCCAGCGCCGCTGCCAGCGGGCGAAGTCCGCGTACTGGATCGGGAGGTCGGGCAGGGCGGCCCGGCGAGCTCTCCCCGCGCCGGCGGAGGGCGGGTAGAGGATCGCCAGCTCCCGGACGAAGACGCCGAGCGACCAGGCGTCGGCCACCACGTGGTGGAGGTTGACCACCAGGACGTGCTCGGCCGAGCCGAGCCGCAGGAGGAGGGTCCTGACCAGGGGTCCGGTCGCGAGATCGAACGGTCGGGCCGCCTCGGCCCGCGCCAGGAAGCTCGCCTCCCGTTCTCGCGCCACGTCCGCCAGCCCCGAGAGGTCGATCGCCGGCAGCCGGGCCGGCGGCGGCGCGCCGACGCGCTGGAGCGGCGCGCCGGCGGCGCCTTCGGCGAAGGTCGTGCGCAGCGCCTCGTGCCGTGCCACGACTCCCGCCAACGCGGCGGCCAGGGCGGCCGGCCGGAGGTGGCCCCGCAGACGTAGAGCCGCCGGGATGTTGTAGGCAGGAGAGCCCGGCTCGAGGCGGTCCAGAAACCAGAGCCGCTCCTGGGCGAAGGAGGTCTCGAGCCGGGCCGTGGCGCGCTCCGCGGCGGGGATCGGCTCGAGGGCGGGCGCCGCCACGACGGAGACCTCGCCGGCGATGTCCGCCGCCACCCCGGCCACCGTGGGGTGCTCGAAGAGCCGCCGCATGGGCAGCTCCACGCCCAGCCTCGCCCGCAGGCCCGAGACCACGCGGGTCGCCAGGAGAGAGTGCCCCCCGAGGTCGAAGAAGTCGTCCTCGCGCCCGACGGAGGCCGCGCCCAGCACCTCCGAGAACACCTTGGCGACGGCGACCTCCACCGGCCCCCGCGGCGCAACGTGCTCGCCCGTCCCCCGCTCGGGCGCGGCGCTCGGCGCCGGCAAGGCCTTGCGGTCCAGCTTCCCGTTGCCGGTGAGGGGGAGCTCGTCGAGCTCCACCCATCTCGTCGGGACCATGTAGTCCGGGAGGAAGGTGCCGCAGTGGGTGCGCAGCTCGGCGGCGTCGAGCTCCTGGCCGGCGTGGGGCACCACGTAGGCCACCAGCTGGCGGTCTCCGGCCGCCTCCTCGCGGGCGACCACCGCCACCTGGGCGACGCCCGCATGGCGCGAGAGCGCCGTCTCGATCTCGCCGAGCTCGATCCGGAAGCCGCGCACCTTGACCTGGTGATCGATCCGGCCCAGGAAGTCCAGGGCGCCGTCCGGCAGCCGACGGGCCAGGTCCCCCGCCTTGTACAGCCGCCGTCCCGCGGCGCCCTCGCCGGCTGCGAACTGGTCCGGGATGAAGCGCTCGGCGGTGAGCGCCGGGCGGTCGAGGTAGCCGCGGGCCAGCCCGAGCCCGCCGACGTGGATCTCTCCCGGGACGCCCACCGGGACCGGGTTCAGCCAGGGGTCGAACAGATGGACGGTCAGGTGCGGGATCGGCACACCGATCGGGCTGCCGGCACGGCCCCGGAGATCGGCCGCGGCCACCGGTCGGTAGGTCACGTGGACCGTGG
>CAZIIB010000912.1:0-1857 GCA_964539125.1 uncultured Thermoanaerobaculia bacterium
CTGGCCAGGCCGGTGGTCGTCACCCCCGCCCCGGGGTGCCGGGAGGTGGTCCAGGTGAGATCGTCCATGGTCATCTCTTCACGACAGGTGGGTTCAGGGTTGCTGGCCCGGCGGCGTCAACCGGGCGGCGAAGTAGTCCAGGGTGTCCAGGTTGACCGCCATCACGACGTCGCCCGGGACGAGGGCCGCAGGGGGGGCTGGGGCGGCCTGGATGGGAAGCGCCGAGGCGAGGTCCACCGCGGCGCCCGCGGCCGTCGGGCTGCTCCGCCCACCGCGCGACGCGATGCCGCGCCAGGCCCCGACTCCCGGCCGCACGAAGAGGACCTCCGCTCGCTCCCAGGTCGTGTGGAGCCGGCTCACCACGGCTCCCGGTGTCTGGTCGAGGCCGTCGGCCGGGAAGGGCACCTCCTGGCCGATCGACCCTTCGGGGCTCGCGATCGCGAGCTCGCCGGTGGCGGCGTCGACTGCCGCCCAGACCGAAAACGGAGCCACGCCGTCCGGCACCTCGTAGCGGACGCTGCCGCTCTCGTCCGCCGTCAGCATCTCGTCGGTCGGCACGAGGGCCCAGTAGTAGGCGTCGTGGTAGCGGCTCACTCCGTGGAGGAACACTTGGGCTTCCGGCCCAAGGCCGCTCACGAGCACCGCGTCCGGCTCGAAGACGATCTGCGGCGGGGAGCTCGCCGCCGGCTTCAATGGGATCGGCGCCATGCCCAGGGCGGCAGCTGGAGCCGCCCCGCCCGGGAGGGCGAGAAACAGAAGGAGGATCGACGGCCGGACCCTTCGAATCGGGGCGGTGAGCAGCATGGGGACTCCTCTTCTCAAGACGTGCATAGCGTTCGCTAGCGGTCGGCCGATAGCTCCGGTCTAGATCTCTTCTTCCCGGGCCCGGTCGATCAGGCGGACGAGGGCTTCGGCCGCCTCCTTCTGCGAGGTCGGCAGGGTCGACCACAAGCTCCAGAAGGCCTCTTCAATGAGCTCGTAGGCCGGGTCTCCCTTGATCTGCGCCAGTGCCATCAGGCGGCGCTTGGCGTCTGGCGTCAGGCGGGCCGTAAAGGGCTCGAGATCTCGGACTCGTCCTGCGGCCTTGGCTTTCTTACTAGTCATGCGATTAATCTTAGACACTAAGAGCATCCGATGTCAATATGCCAGTGCATTTTGATTTCTAAATTCTTGATTCACGAAGCAGTAGCGCCGACTCACCAACGGCACCTCGGTGCGGCGACTCCGGCCAGCGCCGGCAAGCTATGGCCGGATCAGATACGGAGCGTGCGAGCTGCCTACCCGTTAATCGGGGGGAACCCGGAGGACCTTATGGCCGTGTCGATACCCGCGTGCGAAGCGCTTCTGCCGCGGCCACCTTCGTCGGCAGCTAGAGTTGGCGAAGGAAGGGCAGCGCATCCTCCGCCAGGCGGTCGGCCTCGCGAGATTCGTGCTGGTCGGCGTAAATCTCCGCCGGCTCGAGCGCGGAGAGGGCCGCGTCGTAGAAGAGGCCGCGTCCTACGAGCTGGCCTCGAACCGAGCTCAGCGTCTCCAGGGCTGCCTGCAGATCTCCCGCCCGTCGCAGGATCTTCACCACCGTGCATCGATGTCGGAGCTGGCTCACTGAACCGCTGTACGCCGAAGGAGAGCCTGGCTCTCGTTGCTTGCCTCCCTTGCGAGCTCGAGGTTGCCAGCGTCGCAATGGGTGGAAGCGAAGTTGGAGCGGACGGTCGTCAAGATCCATGGGTCAGGCGACTCGTCCAGGAGACGCTCCGCCTCGGCCAGCGGTCCGAGTGCGGCCCTGAACTCCCTCAGGCGCTCTGAACGATCGCCAGGTTCGTCCGAGCTGCTGCTGCGCGCCTAGATCGTTTCTCGAGG
>CAZIIB010000913.1:0-1856 GCA_964539125.1 uncultured Thermoanaerobaculia bacterium
AAACTAGATGCTTCTAATATGAAGAATAATTCTGAGGTCGATAAGTTCAAGGCAGAAGTACAGGCGTATATGGCTAACTTGCAAGCAAACACCGAGTATTTGAATAATATAATTTCTAAATTTAGAGCAGAGGTAGAGCTATATAACTCCAACATAACTGCTGAGAATGCCCGAGTCAGTGCAGATGTTAATCTAGCCAATGCTCAAGTTAATGTAGCAGAGGTTAGAGAGAGACTGGAGTTGGAGCAAGCTAAGGCTAATATGGAGGCCGCGCTCAAGAAGTATGATTTATATGTTGGTGAATCTGATAATATTTCTAAAATACTTGCTCAGCTTGTTGCTAGCACACTAAGTGCCATTAATGTGACTGCTGGCATCTCTGCATCTTCTTCTGATGTTACTTCTGATGTTACTCAGAAGATCTATAATTACTAATAGGTACTACTATGGCTTATCAAGACAAAGAAGAGCTGGTAAAACTTGGAAGAGTAGGAGGAGCATTGCCTTCATATCCAAAGAAGAGTGCTCCTACGCTACTCGACGTTCTGTACAAAACTATGGCACCTTCTCAGAATCCTACTTATCCAAGTGATAATAGTAATCCAGTAGACTTGTATAAAGCCTCTACTAGTACTTTAAATAAAATCACTCCTCCTGCTGTTTCTACTACTCCAGGAACCGCAGCAACCCACACTGCTCCCAGGACACAGGGAGGCGCTGGTGGAACACAAGCAGCAGAAGGATACCAAGCACCTCAACCAAATACTTCGGGGTCTTTGGGGGGTCAGGCAGCTCCTGCAAGCAGTATATACTCAGATTATCCAGTTATGGGCAAGTCTGGTTACACTGGTGCATATAACCCAAACCAATCTTTAGGTTCATATGACTTAACTAATGCCAGCAACACACCAGGAACTTTCTCAGTATTAGGAGGTGGTCCAGATGTTACTGCGAGTATTCTTAGAGCAGCAGATATATACAAAAGTATGATGGAGCCAGATAATAACTACACACAGCAGCCACATGATGGTGGTCTAGGTGCTCGTATAGCTGAGTTAAGTAAATTAAGAGAGGACGCTTTGAATACCCAGGCCAAAGGTCCTGATGGCACAATGTTTACTCCTAGATCAGCTATAAGTAAAGCGCAACTATACTCTTCTGAGTTGTCTAAGCTAGAAGAACTACAAGCACAGCAATCAGCTCCTATGACTCCTTACCAGCAAGCAACTCTTGGCCAGGACGCAAGTAGATTAGGTCTACAGAAACAGCAGCTACAGCAGACTGCTGAGAATAATAAAATTTCTCAGATGTTAAGAGCACAAGAACTGATGCAGCAGGGTAAATATCAGTCAGGTGTGTTGGGAGTTAATCAAGAGAATGCTGATATTTCTAAAGAAAAGCTCTCTATGACCCAGACCAATGCTTTGGAAAAAATGACCGCGAGCGATCGTTTGGATAAGCGGCTGCAGGATGCGATCCCGAAGCGGTTGGCCATTCGGGAAAACGTGTTGGTTGCGCAAGGGGAGGGGGCCGGTAGCGCGTGGTATCGCGCTCGGCGGGATCTGATTGATGAATGGATTCGGAAGGCCGGGCCGGATGGGTTCCTTCCCATGTTCCAGACGATTGCCAACACGGTTTCCATTGCCCGGCATGCGGAAATGCAGCCGGCACAGCACAGGCTGGTGGACTATATTCGGTCACTCTCATCCGATACGTTGATGAAGGAACAGGTCAAGGCGGCGCTGGGGATGCTGCTGCTGAACGAACAGCCCGATCTGCTTGAGGATCGGGATTGGCAGGATATGAAGCGTTATCTGGAAAATCCCGGAATGGATCCGGCCGAGATTGTTCGGTTT
>CAZIIB010000914.1:0-1855 GCA_964539125.1 uncultured Thermoanaerobaculia bacterium
GGCGATGCTGCCGAAGCGCTCGACGTGGCGGGCCACCTCGATCTCGTAGAAGTCGTCGCTGGCGAGGAAGTCGGCGGTGTCGGCGAGCCACTCCTCGACGCTCATGACCTTCAGCACGGGCCGGCCGTCGGGGCCGATCCGGCTGCGCATGAGGCGGGCCGCCGGATGGTGCAGGCGGAGCTCGCGCTCGAGGTCCCGCGGTCCCGCCGGTCCGGAGACCGCCGCGTACAGCTCGTCGATGACCGCTCCGATCTGGGCAAACTCGTCCATGGTCTCGGACCTCCCGGGCCGAAGGCTATCCGAAAGAGACCGGGCAGGCTGAAGCCCCGGACGGGCCGTCCCGAGGGGTGGGCTCGAGCTCCGCCTCTTGGGACGGTGCGCGACAGGCCGCGGCGCGCGATCATTTCGCCATGGCCCGAAATGACGAAGCGACCTCTCCCGCGCTCACCCTCGCCCAGGCCGTGCGGCTGACCAAGGCCCTCGGCCACCCGGCCCGCCTCCGGATGCTCGCCATGCTCCGGGGTGGCGACCTCTGCGTCTGCCAGCTCACGGCCGTTCTGGGGCTCGCCGTCTCGACCGTCTCCGGGCACCTGGCCGAGCTGCGCCGCGCCGGGCTGGTCCGGGAGGCGAAGGAGGGCCGCTGGGTGCGCTACGGGCTGAGCCGGGAGGAGGCGCCGGCAGCGCTCGCCGGCCGGGTCCTCGACCTGGTGGCCGGGGACGGCGCGGTCCGCGACGACCAAGAGCTCGCCACGGAGCTCCGGCGGCGCTCGCCGGAGGCCCTGTGCGAGGCCGGCCTCGACCTGGCGGCGCTCGGCCTGGGCACCGGAGCCGGGGACGACTCGAGAGCGGAGAGCCGGCCGTGAACGGCTCCCACGCCCTCGACTGGCGGGGGGAGTGGCGGCCGCTGGCGGTCCTGGTCGCCCTCGTCCTCGGCCTCGTCTTCCTGCCGGTCGGATGGCCCCGCTTCGACCGGGCGATCCTCGAGGGCCTGCTCCTCGCCCGCTGGTACGCCCGCGAGCACGTTCTTCTCTGCCTGGTCCCGGCCTTCTACATCGCCGGGGCCATCGCGGTCTTCGTGAGCGGCGGCGCGGTGATGCGCTTCCTCGGCCGCGGGGCGAACCGCTTCCTCGCCTACGGAGTGGCCGCGGTGAGCGGCGCGCTGCTGGCGGTCTGCTCGTGCACGGTGCTGCCGCTCTTCGCCAGCATCCACCGGCGGGGCGCGGGGCTCGGTCCGGCGACCGCCTTCCTCTACTCGGGTCCGGCGATCAACATCCTGGCCATCACCCTGACCGGCAGCGTCCTCGGCTGGCGGCTGGGGCTGGCCCGCGCGGTGGGCGCGGTGGTCTTCGCCGTCGTCGTCGGGCTCCTGATGGAGACGATCTTCCGCCGCGAAGAGCGGCGAACCGCCGGCGGCGGGGACCTGGTCGTGCCGGAGACCGACTCGTCCAGGCCCCTCGGCCCGAGCTTGATGGTCTTCGTGTCGCTGGTGGCGATCCTGGTCTTCGCCACCTGGGGATCCCAGGGAACGACCGGTGTGGCGGCCGCGATCTTCGCCCTCAAGTGGTGGCTCACCGGGGCGGCCGGAGTGGTCCTCGCGGCCGGGCTCGTCGCCTGGCTCGGCCTCGCCTGGTGGAAGCCGGCGGTGGGCGGGCTCGCCACCGCCGCCGCCGCGCTCCTGGTGCCGGAGCATCCGCAGGTCGCCTTCGCCGTCGGCGCCGTGGCCCTCGCCGTCGTGACCTCGACGGCCGCCGGCGAGGCCGGCCGCTGGTTCGAGTCGAGCTGGGGGTTCGCCAAGCAGATCCTGCCGCTTCTCATCGCCGGCGTCCTGGTGGCCGGCATGCTCCACGGCCGACCC
>CAZIIB010000915.1:0-1844 GCA_964539125.1 uncultured Thermoanaerobaculia bacterium
GCCACGTCACAGCCGGCGGCTGCTTCCTCCTCTTGGACGGCCTCGACGAGGTGCCCGGCCCCCTCCGCGCCCGCGTCGGCTCGATCGTCGACGAGCTGGTGACCACGACCCCGACAGATCCTCCCAACCATCACCTCATCACCTGTCGTACCCGCGCCTACCAGGGCCTCGCCCGCCTCGGCGGCCTGCCCGCCTATCCTCTGGCGCCCTTCGAGGACGACCAGGTGGCCGCCTTCGTCCGCGGCTGGAGCCGAGCCCTCTTCCAGGTCCGGGCTCCTGGCGCCGACGGCTCTGGCGCCAACAGACCTACAGCGGAGGATGCCGAGCACTACGAGAACGAGCTCCTCGGGGCCATCCGCTGCCACGAGAACGTGGGCCCCATGACCGAGAGCCCCCTCATGCTCACCATGCTCGCGGTCGTCCACTGGAACCAGAAGAAGCTCCCCGAACGCCGCAACGAGCTCTACGAGGAGGCGGTCAAGTACCTCCTGGAGTCGAGGAAGGAGCACTCGGCCTTCCCGACGCCCCAGCGCCGGGAAGCCCTCCAGGCCCTGGCCCTGGCCATGTTCACCGACCCGGAAGGCGTCCAGCGCTCCCTCGGCCTGCCCGAAGCCGGCGAGGTCGTGGCCCCCCTCCTCCAGACGGGGGAGGCCGAAGCCCGGGCCTTCCTCGACGAGGAGTCTCTCCAGAGCGGCCTCCTGGTCAGCCGCACGGAAGGGGAGGTCGAGTTCTGGCACCTCTCCTTCCAGGAGTACCTGGCGGCCCTCGAGCTCGCTACCGGCGGCGAATACTGGGAGGTCCTCTCCGAGAACGGCCGGCTCCACGACGACCGCTGGAGCGAGGTGGTCCTGCTGCTGGCTGGATGCCTCCGTCGCCTCGGCGGTCTCCGAGGGGCGAAGCGCCTGATCGAGAGGATCCTTGCCACCGGCACCGACCGGGTGAGCCGAGCGCGAGCCGTCGGCCTGGTCGGCCGGATCCTCGTCGACGTCAAGCCGTACGGCGGCGACCCCTCCGTGGGCACGGGCTACGCGGCGGCGCTCCAGGAGACCCTGGCTATCTTCGAGCCGCCCGCCACAGTGGAAGACGTCGTGGAGGAGGCCGTTCGAGTGGACGTGGGCGAGGCCCTCGGTCAGGCCGGGGACCCACGGCTGGCGAGGCCGGAGGAGAACCGCGTAGCGATCCCCGGCGGGACGTTCTGGATGGGCGCACAGAAGGAGGATCCGAAGGCTCCGGGCTACGACCCGGAGGCCTACGACGACGAATCCCCGGTCCGCCGCGTCACCGTGAGCCCCTTCGTCCTCGCTCGCTTTCCGGTGACGGTCCAGGAGTACCGGAGGTTCGTCGAGGCGGGCGACGAGGGGTACCTCGATCCCAGGCGCTGGGACCCGGAGGGTTGGGCCTGGCGAGAGCGAGAGGGATACACGGGCCCGGACTCCTGGAACGACCAGCTCCGACACCCGAACCGCCCGGTGGTCAGGATCTCATGGTACGAGGCGGATGCCTACTGCCGCTGGGTGGGTGGGCGTCTCCCGACCGAGGCCGAGTGGGAGCTGGCCGCTCGAGGCGTGGAAGGCCGACGCTTCCCCTGGGGAGAAGAGGAGCCGGATTCCCTCCATGCGAACTTCGACATGAGCGTCGGGCGCCCCACACCGGTAGGCATCTATCCCCTGGGAGTCACTCCGGAGGGGCTCCACGACCTGGCCGGCAACGTCTACGAGTGGTGCGCCGCCTGGTACGGGGACTACTCCCCGGAAGAGGAGAAGGACCCGAGCGGACCGTCCTCGGGCGGGTCGCGGGTTTTGCGGGGCGGCTCGTTCTTCGACCTCCCGAGGGCCCTGCGCGCG
>CAZIIB010000916.1:0-940 GCA_964539125.1 uncultured Thermoanaerobaculia bacterium
CCGTGTTCACCCGCAAGGCCGCCACGGATGTGTCCTATATCGCCTGCGCGCGCCGGATCCTGGACCACACCGACGCCCTCTATCCCATGTTCGCGACCCACAACGCCCACACCATAGCGACGGTGCTAGAGCTGAGCGGCGAGCGCCGGGATCTGGAGTTCCAGCGCCTGCACGGCATGGGCGAGGCCCTGTACCGTCAGATCCTGGGTCCACCCACACCGTGTCGAATCTATGCCCCCTGCGGCGGGCATCGGGAGCTGCTGCCCTACCTGGTGCGCCGCCTGCTGGAGAACGGCGCCAACACCTCTTTCGTCAACCGCATCGCGGACCCCTCGGTGCCCGTCGAGCGCATCATCGCCGACCCCATCGTCCGCCTGCGTGGCCTCCAGCACAAAGCCAACCCGCGCATCCCCCTGCCAGCGGACCTCTATGCCCCCGGGCGGCGCAACTCCCAGGGGTTGGACCTCTCGGACGAGCCCGCGCTGCGCAGCCTGACCGAGACCCTGAGGTCCTGCGCCGGACAACGCTGGCGGGCCGCATCCATCGTGGACGGGCAGCACAAGTGGGGTGCGGCCCGCACCGTGTACGATCCTGCAGACCATCGGCGCGCCATCGGCCAGGTGCTGGACGCCGATGAACAGGACCTGGAGGCCGCGCTGGCCGGCGCCAAGCGCGCCTACCCGCGCTGGGAGGCCACGCCGGTGGACCAGCGGGCGGCCCACCTGGAGCGGGTCGCAGACCTGCTGGAGGCCCATCGCCATGAGCTCATCTATCTGTGTATACGCGAGGCGGGCAAGACCCTGGCCGATGCCGTGGCCGAGGTCCGCGAGGCGGTGGACTACTGCCGTTATTACGCGGCCTGCGCACGCGAGCAGCTGGGCTCACCTACCCCACTGCCCGCCCATCCCGGCCGCCAACTCCACTACCGGGGCCTTGGGGT
>CAZIIB010000916.1:950-1844 GCA_964539125.1 uncultured Thermoanaerobaculia bacterium
CAGCCCCTGGAACTTCCCGCTGGCCATCTTCTCGGGCCAGGTCGCGGCGGCCCTGGTGGCCGGCAACACCGTGGTGGCCAAGCCCGCCGAGCAGACCCCGCTGATCGCGACCCGGGCCGTGGCGTTGTTCCACCAGGCCGGTATCCCCTGCGAGGCCCTGCAGCTGGTCATCGGCGACGAGGCCGTGGGCGCGCATCTGGTGGCCGACCCCAGGGTCGGCGGCGTGGTCTTCACCGGCTCGGTGGCGGCGGCCCACTCCATCCGCCTCGCCCTGGCCGACGCGCGCCACGGGATCGCTCCGCTGATCGCCGAGACCGGCGGCCAGAACGCCATGATCGTGGACTCCACCGCTTTGCCCGAACAGGCGGTGGAGTCCATCCTGAGCTCGGCCTTCGACAGCGCCGGGCAACGCTGCTCGGCCCTGCGGGTACTGTACCTCCAAGAGGACATCGTTGAGCCCTTGATCGCGCTGCTGGCCGGGGCCATGGGCGAGCTGCGCATCGGGGATCCCGCCTGGCTGGCCACAGACGTGGGCCCCGCGATCGACGCAGAGGCCCGCGCCCGACTGCAGGCCCACCGGGCCTGGCTCCAGCGCGAGGGACGCCTGATCTATGGGTGTGAGCTCCCCGAAGCGACCCGACATGGGACCTTCTTCACCCCCTGCGCCTATGAGATCGACACCATAGACCAACTCACCGAAGAGCACTTCGGCCCCATCCTGCATGTGATCCGCTATCCGGCCGCCGGACTGGAGCGGGTGTTGGAGGAGATCAATGCCACGGGCTATGGACTCACCTTCGGGATCCACAGCCGCATCGACGCCACCGTGGAGCAGGTCTGCGCCCGGGTCCAGGCGGGCAATCGCTATGTAAACCGCAACATGATCGGCGCCGT
>CAZIIB010000917.1:0-1838 GCA_964539125.1 uncultured Thermoanaerobaculia bacterium
TCTTCTGGATGTCCGTCTGGTTCTGCTCGACCTGCTTTTCCACCTGGTCGACGCGGGTGTGGACGGCTCCGGTCTCCTGCTTGACGTACTTCTTCGTGGCGCAGCCGGCACCGAGCACGGCGAGCGCCGCCAGCAGGACCAATGGAAGTCTGCGCATCGTGTCTCCTCCTAGTTGAGTCGAGGTGGCCCGCGGGAAGGAGGCGGGCCGAGATATTGAGGTCAGTCTATCAAGGCTCCCGCGATCCGGTCAGATTTCGGTCACCCGGCCCTCAATCCGTCGTCACCTGGTGCTCTTCGCCAGGGACGGCGGCAGGGTGCCGAAGTAGCCGCGGCGGAAGGTCAGGGTGTGGCGGTAGGGCAGGGCGACCTCTACCTCCAGGCGGTGGTAGCTCGCCGGCCCGTCGCCGGCGGTCGCGAGGGCGAGGATGTAGCGGCGGCGCAGGTCGTCGACCAGGGTCTGGACGGCGGCCGTGGCGTCGCCAGGGCTCGAGGCGCCGAAGTACCGGCCGCCGGTGCCCTCGGCGAGGCTCTTCAGGAGCTCGACGTACCGGTAGGTCCCTTCCTCGCTGCGCTTCCCCTCTTCGGACGGGGAACGAGCGAGGTCGAGGCCGATGACGTACACCGGGAGGCGCGCGCGGCGTACCAGGTCGAGGGCCTCCCGAGGGGCGATGGCGCTCGCGTTGTCCTGCCCGTCGGTGACCAGCACCGCCACCCGCCGACCCTTGCGGTCCCCTGCCGAGATGTCGGGGAGCATGGAGACCGCGTCGTTGAGCGCAGTCGTTCCGTAGCCCTCCCACAGGTTCATGGCATCGCGGACGGCGCCCAGCGACTCGGTGAAGGGCACGTCGACGCGCAGGCGGTTGCCGGCGAAGCTGGCCAGCGCCAGCTCGTCGCCCGGCCGAGCTCGGTCGAGGAGGGCGTCCAGGGCCCGGCGGCTGGCCTCGAGCTTTCCGGAGTTGGCCATGCTTCCCGAGAGATCCTGGAGGTAGACCACCGACAGCGGTGCGTCCGCCCCCAGGTCCAGGTCGGTGATCGGCGCCGGGTGACCGTCGATGGAGAGGCGGAAGTCCTTCCGCTCGAGGCCATCCACGTATCCCCAGCGCGACTGCACGATGACCGGCACCAGCACCCAGGAGACCGAGACGCTGTCCTCGAAGGCCTGGGTCGGGTCGGTCGGCGCGGCCGGAGTGGAGGCGGCCGGGGGATCCGGGGTGGGCCGGGGAGGGTCGCCGCCGGCCGCGAGAGCCGGAGGACCCGGAAGGCCCAGGAGGGCGAGGAGCGCCAGGCTGGCGAGCCTCCACAGGCGGGAGGGTCGCCGCGGAGCGGCCGGGTGGCGCGGCGAGGTCGTCGATCGGCTCATGTCGAGCTCCGGCGGGCGCCGCGCCCTTTGCTAGCCTAGTCGCGGCGAGAGGCTTGCGGCAGGACGATACCCGCTTGGGAGATACCAGGATGAACCCAGTCAATATTCGAAATATTTCTATCAAATGCGGCCACTGCGGGACCTACCAGACACTCTGCGGATACGGACGGCGTGAGGGGTGGAACGTCTACACCTACGAGTGCGAGGGCACCGGCTGTGACCCGGAGGTCACCCGCACCCTGGTGGAGGTTCCCGAAGAGCTCGACGAGTTCGCCCGGCGGGACCCCACCTGGAAGGGGGGCCGGAAGCACGCCGGCGGCGATTGAGGGCGCCGTCGAGCCGGCGACGCCACCCGTCTCCTGTGGTAGTTTCGGCCCGTCCCTCCGGTCCGCGGTGAGCGCACTCCAATCCACTCAACTGACACGAGGAAACGATGAAACGGATCGTCCATATCGTGGGGACGGGGACCATCGGTGAG
>CAZIIB010000918.1:0-1837 GCA_964539125.1 uncultured Thermoanaerobaculia bacterium
CACCTGCCGTCGCGCGCCCGCGGCGCGCGCTGACTCCACCTTCAATCTCCCCGACGACCCCTCGGGGCGGGGCCGCCCCTTCCCACCCCGTGGGGAAGGAAGGGGATCGAGGAGTTGCGGGGCCCATCCGGTCGGCCGTGTAGAATCGGTCGTCGGCCCCGCGCGGCTCGACCGCCCTCCTCCCTTTCCGGAGACACGCCCATGACCTCGATCTCCGTGCGCCACTCGTCGTTCCTACTCCTCGCCCTGGGGCTCTCCGTGCTCCTCGCCACCGGCTGCCGCGGCACCGAGCCGGCGGCGAACGGCGAGACCGTGCAGAGCGCCGAAGGCGCCACCGACTACGCCGACGCCATGGCGCGAGAGCACGCGGACGATCACCCCGCTCCGAGCGCCGCCGCCGAGACCGCTCCGGTGGCCGCCGTGTCCGGCGACCCGGTGGTCTATGCGTCGATCGGTGGCCAGGAGATCACGGGCTACCTGGCCCGGCCCACCCAGGCCGACCACCCGCTCCCCGGATTGATCGTCATCCACGAGTGGTGGGGCCTGAACGACAACATCCGCGCCATGACCCGCCGGCTGGCGGGCGAGGGCTACGTGGCCCTGGCGGTCGACCTCTACGGAGGCCAGGTCGCGACGACCCCCGAGGAAGCCCGGGAGCTCATGGGGCGGGTCGATCCGAAGCGGGCCCTCGAGAACCTGCGCAAGGCGCGCAGCCACCTGGCCGACCGGCTGTCGGCCACCGGCGACCTGGGCGACCGGATCGGGGTGATCGGCTGGTGCTTCGGCGGGGGCTGGTCGCTGCGGGCAGCCCTCGACATGCCTGACTCGATCGACGCCGCGGTCGTCTACTACGGTCACCTGGTCACCGATCCGGCGGAGCTCGGCAAGCTCCAGGCGCCGCTCATCGGCTTCTTCGGGGCCGAGGACCGATCGATTCCGGTCGACCAGGTCCGGGCTTTCCAGAGCACGCTCGAGAAGCTGGGCAAGCAGGTGGAAGTCCACGTCTACGACGGGGCGGGGCACGCCTTCGCCAATCCCTCGGGCACGAGCTACCAGGCGCAGGCGGCCGAGGACGCCTGGGACAAGACGGTCGCCTTCCTCGCTCACACCCTTCAGCGCCCGGCCGGAGAGTGACCGGGTGACCGGGCTGCCCCGCTCCTTGATCCTGGCCTCTCTCCTCGTCGCGGCCGCGGCGGGGGTCGGCGCGTGCTCTCCGCCGCGCCAGAAGGACGAGGTCCACCGCTACACCGTGCGCGGCCAAGTGGCGGCTCTGCCCCGGCCCGGCCGGCCGGGCTCGGAGCTCCTGATTCACCACGAGCCGGTGCCCGATTTCGTGGACTTCTCGGGCAAGAAGGTGGGCATGCAGTCGATGACCATGCCGTTCCCCCTGGCCGACGGCGTGAGCCTCGCCGGCATCGACCGTGGCGACAAGGTGGAGATGTCGTTCGAGGTTCGCTGGCACGGAGCGCCGCCGCTCCAGGTCACCGAGATCCACGAGCTTCCCCCGGACACCGAGCTCCACTTCGGAGACTCCTCCGGGCATCCGTAGCCGGCGCCCAGCGCCTCGAGCCACGGGCGCTGTCCGAGGGCGTGAAATGCTTCGGCCCGATTTGCCACGCAAGAGTGGGGAACCTCTCCGGCGCGAGCCGGATCCCTTCAGTCCTCCGAGCCGGTAGCCGCGCCCTCGAACCGAGTCGAGCCCGCGACTACCGGTCCTTTTTTTCTTCCCAGATCGGATCCTTGACGAAGAGGTTGTCCTGGCGCCGGAAGCCGGCGCCGGTATAGAGGGCGTCGTGGGTCGCCGACGCACCCGCCGCCGGCGTCACGCGGGCCTCCG
>CAZIIB010000919.1:0-1837 GCA_964539125.1 uncultured Thermoanaerobaculia bacterium
GCTTCACGAACCTCCGTCGCGAAACGTCGCAGATGCCCGCAGATGCGGCGTTGCAGCAGGCGGTTCGGCGCACTGAGTCATGCCGGCTAGCTCGCTCGTCCAGCCTGGGCCGCCACCTCGGCGGCGAAGTCGTCGGCCTTCTTCTCGATCCCCTCGCCCAGCTTGAACCGCGCGAAGCGGCGCACCTGGATGTTCTCACCGATCTTGGCGACCTTCTCGGCCAGGAGCTCCTGGATCGTGGAGTCGGGATTCTTGACGAACGGCTGCTCGAGGAGGACCGCCTCGGAGTAGAACTTGCCGAGCTTGCCCTCGACGATCCGGTCGACGACGGCCTCGGGCTTGCCCGACTCGAGGGCCTGCTCGCGGTAGATCCGGCGCTCCGTCTCGAGCACCTGATCGGTCACCTCGTCCCGGGAGACGAAGCGCGGGTCGCTGGCCGCGATGTGCATGGCGATGTCCTTGACCAGGTCCTGGAACTCGTCGGTGCGAGCCACGAAGTCGGTCTCGCAGTTGACCTCCACCAGGACGCCGATCTTGCCGCCGGCGTGGATGTACGAGCCGACGGCGCCCTCCGCGGCGATCCGGCCGGCCTTCTTGGCGGCGGCCGCCAGCCCCTTCTTGCGCAGCAGCTCCACGGCCTTGTCCATGTCGCCGGCGGTCTCCTCGAGAGCCCTCTTGCAGTCCAGCACTCCGGCGCTGGTGCGCTCTCGCAGCTCTTTGACCCTCTGCGGGGTGATCTTCATGGCGGTAAACTCCTAGAAACGCTTCACCTCAAATCTCCGAGGCCTCTGCAACATCTGAGGCTTCGTGAATCACTCCACCCCCGCCCACGTCGAGCGGTGGAGGCTGCGCTCACCCGAACGGCTACTCCACACCGCTGGATCGAGCGGATCGCCCCCCCTCACCTCGATCCCTCTCCCGCCCTCGGGCACCGCGCCCGCAGGGCGTGATCGGGAGAAGGACGCCGCCTCGCGCGTCCTGGCTGCTTCCGACGACCTCCCGCTCCGTCGATCGGCCCGAACCCGCTCCGGGCCGGCCGGTCCCGCGGGACAACGGCCGCGATCTCCAGGTGATGTGCGCGCGTGAGAACGGCCGTCCGGTCGCGCGCTCCGGCGGCCGTACAGGTCGCTGGATGGACCGCTAGGAGGCCGGCGCGGCTTCGCTCGCCGCCTCGGCGGCGCCTTCCGCCACCGCCGCCGGAACCTCTTCCGCCGCCGTGCCCTCCGCCTCCATCATCCGCGCCTCCTCGAGCTGGCCGGTGCCGGCGATGTAGGCGTCGGCGATCTTCGAGGAGAAGAGGCGGATCGAACGGATGGCGTCGTCGTTGCCCGGAATGACGAAGTCGATGAGCTCCGGGTCGCAGTTCGTGTCGACGATGCCGATCACCGGGATACCCAGCTTGTTCGCCTCGGCGACGGAGATGTCCTCGCGCTTCGGATCGACCACGAACAGGGCGTCGGGCAGGCCGTCCATGTCCCGGATGCCCTCGAGGTTGCGCACCATCTTCTCGCGCTCGCGCTCGAGCCGCAGCAGCTCGCGCTTGGTCAGCGGGCTGTCCTCCTCGCCCAGGCGCTCCTCGACATCCTTGAGGCGCTGGATCGAGGCGCGGATCGTGACGTAGTTGGTGAGCGTTCCGCCCAGCCATCGATGGGTCACGAAGAACTGCCCGCAGCGGCGCGCCTCCTCGGAGATGGCGTCCTGGGCCTGCCGCTTGGTACCGACGAACAGGAGCTGCTTGCCCCGGGCGCCCAGGTCCTCCACGAACTCGGCGGCCTCGCGGAACAGGGCCACCGTCTTTTGCAGATCGATGATGTAGATGCCGTTGCGCTTGCCGAAG
>CAZIIB010000920.1:0-1837 GCA_964539125.1 uncultured Thermoanaerobaculia bacterium
CACCCGCTGGTCGCCCGAGAGCTCGGCGAGGCGGCCGGCCGCCTCCTCCACGGCCGCGTAGGCCTCCGCCACGGAGTCCAACAGGGGCCGCGCCGCCTCCCCTCCCGAGCGGGCGAGCCAGGCGCGCTGGAGGTCGGGCGTCACCAGGCCCAGCTCCTCGCGCTGGCCGTGGATGCGGAGCAGAGACGGGGCGAGGTCGACGAGCGCCCGGGCGGTGGCCGGCTGGTCGTTGACGAACACCCGATTGCGGCCGTTGCGGTGGATCTCCCGGCGCACCAGGAGCTCGGGCTCGGCCTTCTCCCCCTCGGGCCCGCTCTCGTCCCCTTCGGCGTCGATCCCCGCGTCGGTGAGCACCCGACGCCAGCCCTTCCCCACCGGCTCGAAGACGGCGGCCACCGTGAGGACGTCGGTCCCCGAGCGGATCATGTCGCCCGAGGCGCGGGCACCGGCCAGCAGAGCCAGCGAGTCGACCACGATCGACTTGCCGGCGCCCGTCTCGCCGGAGAGGACGTTGAAACCCGGCCCGAAGGTGACCGAGACCTTGGCGAGGACGGCCAGGTTGCGAACGTGGAGCTCGCGGAGCACCGGGATCAGAGAAAGGAAGTGGGCGACTGTGCGCGGGGCATCGGCGCGCGAGTCTATCAGAGGTGGGTTGAGGGCGAAGACGCCCGCGCTCGCGGCGAAGGGTGTCTACGTCGTGAGCGCCAGGAAGCGGTCCAGGATCCCTTCGGCCTCCGGCGAGGGGGCCAGCAGGCGGTCGATCTCGGCGTCGTCGGCACCCGGCGGCAGGTACTCGTCGCGGTACATGAGGAGTCTCGCGCGCAGGCGCTCGCGGGTCATCTCGCTGTGGAACTGGGAGCCGTAGACCGGCTTGCCCGCGAGGCGCACCGCCTGGTGCTCGCAGCGCTCGGAGCGGGCCAGCACCTCGAGCCCCTCGGGCAGGACGCCGATCCGGTCGTGATGGCCGAGCTGGACGTCGAAGCGCTCGGGAAGGCCGGCGAACAGGGGGTCGCGGCGCCCGGCCGGGGTGAGCTCGATCGGGTGGGTGCCCACCTCCTCGCGAGCCGGGTCCGAGACCACCGTGCCGCCCAGGACGCCAGCCAGGAACTGGTGGCCCCAGCACGAGCCGAAGAGGGGCCGGTCCTCGTCGATCCAGCGCGCCACCACCTCGGCCAGCGGCGCGGTGAAGGGGTGCTCCTCGGTCGCCGAGTGGCCGCCGGCGCCCCCGATCACCACCGCGTCGGCCTGCTCCACGTCGCCCCAGGCGATCGCCGGGCGCTCCACCAAGTTGATCGAGGTCATCTGCTCGGGGGCGAGCCGGCAGCGCTCGAGGAAGCAGAGGCGCTCCTGCTCCTCGGCGAGCCGGTGGGAGCGGACCTGGAGGAGGACGACCTGGAGGTTCTCCCGGGGCTTGGGCATCGGCGCAGGTCCGGTCCTACGGCTTCCTGCCCAGGGCCGCCCGGGCCACGTGACCGGCGATCTCGGGGTTCTCGCGCAGGCGGCGCATGGAGTAGGCGTACCACTCGCTGCCGAACGGGGTGTAGACCCGCATGCGGTGGCCCGAGTCGATCAGCAGGTCGCGCAGCTCGTGGTCGACGCCGAGGAGCATCTGGAACTCGTAGCGGTCCCGGGGCACGCCGAGGCGATCGAGGAGCGCCACGGCGGCGCACACCAGGTACTCGTCGTGGGTGGCGATGCCCACGTAGGCGCCCCGGGCGAGGAGCTTTTCTAGGGCGGCGACGAAGTTCTCGCGCACCGTCTCGTAGCCCTTCCAGGCGATGGGCCGGGGCTCGATGTAGATCCCCTTGCACAGGCGCACGTTGGCCCCTTCGGCGGG
>CAZIIB010000921.1:0-1836 GCA_964539125.1 uncultured Thermoanaerobaculia bacterium
CTGCGCGCCGCCGAGATCCGCGCCGACATCCTCCTCAAGGCCACCCAGGTCGAGGGCATCTACACCGGCGATCCGAAGGCCGACCCGTCCGCCGAGTTGCTCGATTCGGTGACCTACCAGGAGGTCCTGGAGCAGGACCTGCGGATCATGGACGGAGCTGCCATCAGCCTGTGCCGCGACAACAAGATTCCGATCGCGGTCTTCAACCTCGGCCGGCGGGGCAACATCCGGCGGGTCGTCTGCGGCGAGAAGGTGGGCTCGATCGTCAAGAAGTGAGGGGCCGGCCGGGCGGCCGTGCGCCCTCACCGTATATGATGGCCGGGCTCCAGCCCGCCTCCGGCCGGGCCTCTCGGGCCGCGCGGAGGCTTGGGCGATCGATCATCGGTACGGCCCAGAGCCGGGATCCAAGCCGGGAGGAGAGGCGATGAAAGAGGTGTTCCTGGACGTCGAGCTCAAGATGAAGCACGCGGTGGATCATCTCCACAAGGAGCTCAGGACCCTGCGGACCGGCCGGGCCTCCCTGGCCATCCTCGACGGTGTCACCGTCGACTACTACGGCACCCCGACCCCCCTCAACCAGCTCGCCAACCTGGCGGTTCCCGAGGCGACTCTCATCGTCGCTCAGCCGTACGACCCGTCCCAGATCAACGCCATCGAACGGGCCATCGTGCAGGCCGACCTGGGGCTCAACCCGGCGAACGACGGCAAGGTCATCCGCATCCCGGTGCCGCCGCTGACCGAGGAGCGCCGCAAGGAGATCGTCAAGAAGGCGCACGAGATGGCCGAGACCTCGCGCAACTCGGTGCGCCAGGCGCGCCGGGAAGGTAACGACCAGCTCAAGACGATGGAGAAGGACAAGGAGATCAGCCAGGACGACGAGCGCCGGGGTCACGACGAGGTCCAGCGTCTCCACGACCACTACATCGGCGAGGTCAACCAGGCGCTCCAGGTCAAAGAGACCCAGATCATGGAAGGGTAGCGAGCCCACCGGGCTCGCGCTCTTCTCACCCGCTCTCGCCGCCCATCGCCTCCCCCCGCCGCCCGGCCACCCCGCCGGGCGGCGGCCCTCCCCGCCCGATCGCGACAATCGGCCACCCCTCGGGCGGTGGCACGACCGCCCGCCGAGCGCGCATCCTTGCCTTGGCGATCCGTCACCGGGATCTCGGTTCCGGACCTGCGGGGGTCGCGGTCGAGCGATGCGTAACTTCACGAACCTTGCCGCCTGGGACCGGGTCCTCCGGATCGTAGTAGGAGCTTGCATGCTGGTCCTGGGCTGGCTCGGCGCAGTGCCCGGCATCTGGGGCGCTGCGCTCCAGCTCTTCGGCTGGTTCCCGGTGGTCACGGGACTGGCCGGTTGGTGTCCTTTCTACGTGTTCAGCGGTTTCCGCACCCGCAGCCTCTCCGGGGCCACGGGTAGCCGGCTGGGGCGAAGCCGCTAGGAGGAGTCCCGGGAATGAGACAGCTCAAGGCGAGAGACGTCATGACCACCGAGGTCGTCACGGTGCGGGACGACCTGACACTGAGCGAGCTCACGGACGTCCTGATGGAGAACGAGATCTCCGGAGCTCCCGTGGTGGATGCAGACGACAACCTCGTCGGCGTGGTCTCCGTGATGGACGTCGCCCGTCAGAGCTCGGGCGAGGCGAGCGTCGGGGTCGACCAGAGCAACCCCGAGTTCTTCGTCCGCGGTTGGGAAGAGCAGTACAGCGTCGAGGAATTCCGCAAGCTCCGGGTCCAGGAGTCCAGCTCGACGGTGCGCGACGTGATGACGCCGGCCCTGTTCACCGTCGCCGAGGACGACCCGATCGCCGCCGTCGCCCGGACCCTGGTCGACGG
>CAZIIB010000922.1:0-1835 GCA_964539125.1 uncultured Thermoanaerobaculia bacterium
GCGAGGACTTTCAGGCCCGCCGCGCCGACATCCGCTACCGCCCCGAAGGCGGCGGAAAGCCCCGCTTCGCCCACACCCTGAACGGCTCCGGTCTGGCGGTAGGTCGCACCCTGATCGCGGTGCTCGAGAACTACCAGCAGGAAGACGGCACGGTCACCGTCCCCGAGCGCCTGCGGCCCTACATGGGCGGGCTGGAGACGATCGAGCCGGCGGTCACTGAGGGTAGTGGGTCCGGGGCGTGAACTCGCCCTCGCTCGCGAGACCGTCCTTGAAGTGCAGCCACCTCGCCTCGGGGTAGGCCTTCCCCGGGATCCTGACGAATCCCAGGGTCGCTTCGGCGCCCACGAAGGGCCTCTCGCAGCCGCAGCTCGGATCGGCCTCGATCCACCACCGGAAGTAGATCGGAGCCTCGGGTTCCTCGCCGCGCTCGTGGACCCGCTGGGGCACGTCGACCCAGAGCTGTCGGTCGGGCCGCCGTCCCCCTCCCGGGATCGTCTTCGTGTTGGCCGCTCCCCAGCGATCGGGTGCGAAGCCACCGCGGCGCTGCACGGCGTAGGGGTCCTCCAGCCCGCCACCGCGGCACGGGGTCCACTGGCCATCCGGATCCGGCTTGAGCCGGCCCTGTTCGTCCTCGAGCTCCGTGCACTTGTTCTGCTTCTCCCAGTGGAAGACGCAGGCGCGCTCCACCTGCGCATCACGCCACTCGTAGTCGGCGATGATCTGGTAGCGGCGGCCGATGTTGCGAGGAGCTCCGGGGCCGCGCAGGCTCTCCTGGGGATGGGGTGGAAGGCCGCTCTTCACCATCCCCGGATCGTAGAGGGCGTCGAGGGCGCCGCTGCCGTAGTGATCCTTGCGGTCGCTCTCGAGAGCCTGGGGCACGTCGGTCGGCCCCAGCGACCGGTCGTTGGAGACGTCGGTCTCGGCCGGTCCCGTCCTCTCTCCCCACACCGGGAAGTTCTCCGGCCAGTACTCGGAGATCCGCCACCCGCCTTCGAGGGCGCCTGCCCGACGAATTTCCAGGGCCCTGGGACAGCAACACTTGGGCGGGCGGGGTTCGTACCTGTACCCCGGCCAGGCGGTGACCGGCGGCTCGGCCTCGCGCTCTTCTCTGGCTGCGGTCTGCGCCGGTGTTTCCCGAGCGCTCGTGGGGTGAGCGAGGTCGGGCAAGAAGGCCGTGATCTGGAAGCCGCCGGGAGACGTCTGGCCGCGAGCCCCCGAGGGCTGTAAGCTCTGACGACCCCGCGGAGGGGTGGCTGAGTGGTCGAAAGCGGCGGTCTTGAAAACCGTTGGCCCTCCGGGGCCCGTGGGTTCGAATCCCACCCCCTCCGCCAGACGGACCACAATCGGGCCTCGAAGCGAGCCTCCTTGACGGCGGGGCGCCCCCTTTCGTCGGCGATCTCAGCCGCGGCTTGGAGCGGCGGGCCAGTCCAGGGTGATGGCGACCGCCTCGGCGAGCGGCGTCCTCTCGATCTCGCCGAGCAACCCCCGGACCTTGAGCGCGTCGTAGCGCACCGGCCGGGTCTCGGCGACGTAGAGCACACTCTGATCGGGAGTGGAGAGCTACCAGCGAGAGGCCGGCACGGTCACCGTTCTCGACCGCCTGCGGCCGAGCCTGGGAGCGATGGAGAGGATCGGTCCGCGCCAGCGGTGCAGGGAACGGGCGGACGGGCGTTTCAGTACAGCCGGAGGGGGTGCCAGGCACCTATCGGTCGGCGGACGAGAGACGGCGTTTTATCGAGCTGTTGGAGAGCTGCCGATTCACGACGACGGAGCTGTGCGAGTCGTTCGGGATCGCGCGCAAGACAGGCACCTATCCGGCTGGCACCTATCCGGCA
>CAZIIB010000923.1:0-1832 GCA_964539125.1 uncultured Thermoanaerobaculia bacterium
ACCCGGCTCGATCTCGCGGAGCTCGTCGGCGGCCTCACCGTCGCGGTGGCCGACCAGCGCCTCGACCGGCCCCTTCCCTTCGAGGACGCCATCCGGCAGCTACTGCGCGGACACCGGCCGGACGGCGGCTGGGCACCGGCTCGACCGATCCTCGAGGGCGACCGCGTGGTGGCCTGGCCGCCCGGGGCGAGCGTCACCTGGATGCTCGCGAGCCTCGTGTCGCGGTTCAAGCGGATCACCGTCGCGGACGAGGCCCTCTGCCAGTGGGTCGACTGGGCGGAGAGGATGAGCCAGAAGGTCGTCGTGCCGAGCCCGGGCCGCCGAGGCTCCGAGAACGAAGCCAGGGTAGTGTGGGGATGGGCCTACGAGCACGAGCTCGGGCAGCAGATCGACCTGCTGGCGACCGCCGCCACCATCAGCGCCCTGCTCGCCGTGCGCGACCTGATGGAGTACCGGCTCTGGGAGTTCTGCGAGCGGCGCTTCACGGTCATCCGCAGCCACCGGTCGCTGGGGGAGATCGACGCCGTCGACCTCGGGCTCCGGCACGAGCACCGGCTGCACCACCGGCTGGCGCGGATGGCCCGGAAAACCGACGGCGACGAGTTCGGGGATGCCGAGTACTCCCTGATCCTCCACGGGCCCCCGGGCTCGTCGAAGACCGCCGTCACCGAGGCCCTGTCCGCGGAGATGTGGCGAAGCGCCCAGACGCGGGGCCGTCGGACGCCGCGGCTCATCCGCATCACGCCCGCCGACTTCACCCGCCTCGGCGAAAGCCGCATCGACTCCGAAGCGCGCCTGATCTTCGAGCTCCTCGGGCGGATACGGGGCGTGACCATCCTCTTCGACGAGACCGACGATCTCCTCCGCAAGCGGATCTCGTCGGACCACCGGCTCCACTTCCTCGACCTGGTGGTGCCCGCGATGCTCAACCGGCTCCAGGACCTGCGCGACGCCTGCCCCCGGCAGGAGATCTGCTTCCTTCTGGCGACCAACTACGTCGAGAAAATCGAGCGAGCCTTGATCCGCAAGGGCCGGATCGACGACTCCGTCGCCGTGGTCTACCCGGATCGCGCGGGCCGCTGCTGGATCCTCCTCCGCCACCTTCGCGAGCTGCGGAAGCTGGCCCGAGATCTCGACGACGCCTGGGCCGAAGGAGGTGTCAAGTTCCTGCTCCGCCAGGGCTCGAGGGGCATCGAGAAGCTGGCCGACCAGCTCGGCGGTCGCCCGTGGAAGACGATCGACGAGATCCTGAGAGCCTTCCGGCAAGACCTCAGGAGACGCCTGGCGAGCTGGAGCGGGCCGCCGAGCCCCGCACTCTGGGTCGAGCTCGAAAAGGACCTGAACGCCCGGATCCATTCTCTCGGTCCCCCGCCCGCCACGCACTACACGCCGAACCGCTACGGAACCTCGGCCTCGCCGGAGCTCCTCCGAGAGGTGATCCTCCACTTCATGGCGGACTCCGCGACCCGCGGGGCGCTGTCCGCTCCGGTCCAGGGTGTTGCGGGTAAGAGCGCCGTGGTAGACCAAGAGATGGATCGGCTCTGGGGGTGGCGCTACCCCTAGGCCTCCCTCGATCCCGGAGGCTCGGTCCGGCCGCCGACCGTTGCCCCCGCGGTTTGCCTGGGGCCGCGAGTTGGCCTACTATCTAGTAGGCGCGAAACGTCGGAAAAAAAGATAGAGCGGTTTCGATGTAACCGAGTGCCTCCCTGCACGATGGGCTCGCCGGTCCCCAGCCTCCCTGACACCGCGAACGGCCTCGTTCCCGCGGTCAAGACCCTGGTGGTCACCGACCTGGTGGACAGCACGAAGCTGCTTTCCAGCGTCGGCGACCG
>CAZIIB010000924.1:0-1828 GCA_964539125.1 uncultured Thermoanaerobaculia bacterium
CCGAGGAGAAGGACTGGCTCCGGCGCTGCGCGCGCTCGGAGCAACTGCCCATGGCCGAGGTGCTGCGACGCGCTCTCCGGCACTACCGCGTGCGCCGGGAAACGCCCGAGGTACCCCCCAGCCAGCTCCTGCTGTGGAGCGATCCGGGCCTCTGGGACGAGGAGCCGCCCCCCTGGGAAGAAGCCCGACCGTAGGACGGGCGGGGCGTCCGCCCTACTTCTTTTCCTTCACAGTCTCTTCGTAGTCGACGAGCTCGAGGATCGCCATCTCGGCCGCGTCGCCGTGGCGCGGGCCGAGCTTGAGGATGCGGGTGTACCCGCCCGGCCGGTCGCTGAAGCGCGGTGAGATCTCCTCGAACAGCTTCTTGATCAAGACCCGGTCGGCAACGTACCGGCCCACCATCCGGCGGGCGTGCACGGTGTCCTCGCGACCTCGGGTGATGAGCCGTTCGGCCAGAGGGCGGAGCTCCTTGGCCTTCGCGAGGGTCGTCCGAATCCTCCCGTGCTCGATGAGCGACGCGAGCTGGTTGCGGAACAGCGCTTGGCGATGGGCCGAGGTCCGGCCCAGCTTACGGTTTCTGACGGCGTGGCGCATCGCTTCGTCCTCCCCTCAGCTCGCGCTCACCGAGCTCGGCGGCTTGGCCGGAACCTCCATGCTGAAGGAGAGGCCGAGCTTCGAGAGCAGCTCCTGGAGCTCCTCCAAGGACTTCTTGCCGAAGTTCTTGGTCTCCAGCATGTCCTTCTCGCTCCGTCGCACGAGGTCCCGCAGCGTATGGATGTTGGCGTTCTTCAGGCAGTTGGCCGACCGAACGGACAGGTCGAGCTCGTCGATCGAGCGGGCGAGCAGGGCGTCCATCGAGCTGAGCTCGTCGCCGTCGCGCTCGGAGCCCACGTCCTTCAAGCTGTCCTCGGCGCTGATGAAGATGACCAGGTGGTCCTTGAGCAGCATGGCCGCGAGGCCCACGGCCTCCTCCGGCGAGACCGTGCCGTTGGTGCCGACCTCGAGGATGAGCCGCTCGTAGTCGGTGGTCTGGCCGAGCCGGGCCGCCTCGACCCGGAAGTTCACCCGGCGCACCGGGCTGTGGGCCGAGTCGACCGGGATCCAGCCGATCCCCATGGACTCGTCGAAGTTCCGCTCGGCGCTGACGTAGCCCCGGCCTTTCTGCACCTGGATCTGCATCTTCAGGTGCCCCTCCTCGTTGACCGTGGCGATGTGGACGTCCGGGTCGACGATCTCCACCTGGGCGTCCTCGGAGAGGTCGGCGGCGGTGACGGTGCCCGGGCCCTCGACGTCGACCGACAGGACCTTCGGCTCGTCGGTGTGGAGGCGGATCGGCACCTGCTTCAGATTCAGGATGATGTCCGTGACGTCCTCGCCGACGCCGGGAATCGCCGAAAACTCGTGCAGCACGCCCTCGATGTGGACCGCGGTCACGGCCGCGCCCTCGATCGAGGAGAGAAGGCAACGCCGCATCGCGTTGCCGATGGTGGTGGCGAAGCCCCGCTCGAGCGGCTGGGCGAAGAACTTGCCGTAGATTGGCGACAGGGTGTCCCGGTCGACCTCGAGCCGCTTGGGGCGCTGAAATCCCTTCCAGTTCATGAAGACTCCTTCTCTAGTCCGTCAATGCAGTATCGGTCTCGTCGAGCCTGGACGTTCCGTGACTGCCCGTCGCGGGAGTCGCCAGGGTGCCGTAGATCGTGGCACCCGCAGGGATGAGCGACTGAGGCGTACCCGCAGTGGTACGTCGCAAGGAGCGAAAAGCGAGGACGCCGCCCTTCCCGGTCGAACGCGGAGCCATGGAGATGCTCATAGCAGGGTGGATCATGGA
>CAZIIB010000925.1:0-1827 GCA_964539125.1 uncultured Thermoanaerobaculia bacterium
TCTCGCGGAACCGGCCGTGGTCGCCGTAGATCGTCCGCGCCTGGCCCGGCCACGGCCGCTTGATGCAGAGGTTTCCGCGCACGTCGTTGCCCTCGAGCACCTTGCCGTCGTCGTCCACCAGGACCGGCTCGATCCCGAAGAACGGCAGCGTCGCCGAGCCCGGCTTGGTGGGGATGGCGCCGGGCAGCGGCGTGATCAGGATGCCCCCGGTCTCGGTCTGCCACCAGGTGTCGACCACCGACGCTCGGCCCTCGCCCACCACGTCGTGGTACCACTGCCAGACCTCGGGGTTGATCGGCTCGCCGACCGTCCCCAGGATGCGCAGGCTCTCCCGGGAGTACTTCTTCACCCAAGAGTCGCCCGCCCGGGCGATGGCGCGGATCGCCGTCGGGGCGGTGTAGAAGACGGTCACCTCCAGGTCGTCCACCACCTGCCAGTAGCGGCCGGCGTCGGGATAGACCGGGGTCGACTCGAACATGACCGTGGTCGAGCCGTTGGCCAGCGGGCCGTAGACGATGTAGCTGTGGCCGGTGATCCAGCCGATGTCGGCGGCGCACATGTAGACGTCGTCCGGTTTGAGGTCGAACACCAGCTCGTGGGTCATCGCGGCGTAGAGCAGGTAGCCCGCCGTGGTGTGGAGCACCCCCTTGGGCTTGCCGGTCGAGCCCGAGGTGTAGAGGACGAAGAGCGGCGACTCGGCGGCCATCCACTCGTTGGGGCAGGTGGAGCGCTGCTTCGAGGCCTCGTCCTCGAGCCAGTAGTCGCGGCCCTGGCGCATCTCGACCTCGGCGTCGGTGCGCCGCACCACGAGCACGGTCTCGACCATCTCCAGCCCGTCGATGGCCGCGTCCGCGGTCGCCTTCAAGGGGATCTTCTTGCCACCGCGCAGCCCCTCGTTGGCGGTCACCAGCATGGTGCAGTGGGCGTCGATGATCCGCTCGCGCAGCGACTCGGCCGAGAAGCCCGCGAAGACCACCGAGTGGACGGCGCCGATCCGGGCGCAGGCGAGCATGACGTAGGCGAGCTCCGGCACCATCGGCAGGTACACCGCCACCCGGTCGCCGCGCCGGACGCCGTGGTGGAGCAGCACGTTGGCGATCCGGGCGACGTGGTGCTTCAGCTCCCGGTAGCTGACCCGTTCGTACTCCCCCGGCTCGTCCTTCGCCCAGAGGATGGCCGTCTTGTCCGGCTGCGTCAACAGGTGGCGATCGATGCAGTTGAAGCAGGCGTTGAGCCTCCCGCCGGCGAACCAGGAGAAGTCCACCGCCTCCATGTCGTAGTCGAGGACCGTGTGCGGCTGGTTGTACCAGTCGAGCCGTCCGGTTTCCCGGCGCCAGAACTCCTCCGGCTTCTCGAGCGACTCCCGGTACATCTCCCGATACTGCTCCATGGAACTTACGCGCGCACGCTTGGCGATCTCGGGCTTGACCGGCACCATGGGTCGACCTCCTCTTCGTTCAGTCCTTCGAACCACGGGTGGAAAGGGAAATATTTGGCGTCGAAGTATACCTCATGGCCCCACTCGGCCCGGTGCTCCCCCGCTCCGCGAAGCCGCCCTCTCGTTGACATCCGACACCGCGCCATCGTATTCTTCCGCCAGCCATCGATGTCCCACTTCCGACGTTCCGGCGTCCCGCCGGGCGGCGGCTCCGCCCCGAAACGGGGCGAGGCCGAATGCCCTCCGGGGCGTCTTGGATGAGGTCCCGACCGCCCAACCGGGCGGCCCGGAGATGAACCGAGCGCCGGTCCACCGGAGGATTCCGGTAGTCGGCGCTGCCGACCGGAGGAGGACTCTGCATGGAAGACAGCCGTAAAGGGCAGAACGCC
>CAZIIB010000926.1:0-1822 GCA_964539125.1 uncultured Thermoanaerobaculia bacterium
CGAGAAGCGCCCGCATCCGGGGGAAGACCTGATCGCTCGTCAGGTGCCCGCGGACTCCGATCTTGCGCAGCATGGGAGCCGGTACGGACTGGCTCCCGCGTAGCCAGGCGAGAGCGGCCGCCGCCACTTCGTGGTCCCCGTCGAGCCGAGCCTGGTAGAAGGCGCCCAGCGCAGGTCCGAACCCCGGGTCGACGTCCGAGAGCTTCGCCAGCTCCTCGCCGATGCGATCCTCGACCAGCGGAGCGAGCCGCTTGCGGCTTCCAGGCGCGAAGGCGGGGATCCCCTCGATCTGGGCCGTGCGCCGATGGATCGCCAGGAGCCACGATTCGAGAAGATCGGCCAGGGCGCTGGCGTCTCGCTTCTCGGGCGTTCGCAGGCCGTCGATCAGTCCCGAGAAGAAGACCGGGAGGTCGGAGAGCGGCTGGTCGGGACCGATCTTGACCGTCGAGGCCGCGAAGTCCGAGGTCAGGGCGCGGTCGCGCAACCACGAGCAGAGGAAGGTCTTCCCGGCACCGTACTCGCCGCGAATGAACTTGGCCGCCGAGCGCCCGTCCTCGACGTGCTCGAGCAGCTCCACGAGGTGAGTTCGCACTTCGTCCTGGCCCACGGCGAGCATGTCGAGGTGGGACTCCGGAACCACGCCGCTCCGGAGGGCGTCCACCAGGTCGCGGGCGGCAGCCCGGTCGAGGTCCTGGCCTCGCGGCAAAGCGGCTCCTTCCCGCCACTCGTAGATGTTCAACCGGCCGGTGCTTCGCAGGTGGATGGGCGAGGCGCCTTCGCGCCGAAGCCGGGCGAGGAGGTCCGCCATGTGGGCCTTGGTCAGGAACCACCCGAGGCCGTGGCGGATGCTCGCCCTCTCGATCTCTCGTTCGGTCAGCGAGCGCGCCTCGCGGAGCAGCGAGAGGATCACGTGCTCGTCCGGCTCGAGGTCGGGGAAACGCTGCCGGATCTCCTCGACGCCCGCCGGTGGCGCGGGCAGGCCGGGTTCCGGCTCAGCCGTTCCGGTGTGCGGTCGTGTCTTCGAGGGCTCGGGCGTCGGCTCAGGCGGCGGTTCGGCCTTCTCGATCGCCCCGGCTCCGGGTGGCGGTTCTTCCTCGGGGGCAGAGGCCGGAGGCGGCGATTGGGCCCAGTGGATGAGCCGATCGATGAGCTCATGCTTGACCCCGGACACCTGGACTCCCACGCGGCGGCAGAGGCTCACGAGGTCGGTCCGCCGGAGGTCTCCCAGGAGGGTCCCTTCGGACCAAGGGCTCTCGACCAGGCGCTCGATGCGCTCGGCCTTGGAGCCGGAACGGCGCATGCCACGAGCCGCCAGGATGTCGTAGAGGAGATCCACCGTCAGCTCGTCCAGGAGCGCCGTCCACTCGAGTGGCTCCAGCAGCTTCGGCTCAGGCTCCTGAGGCTCCGCGGAGGCTTCCTCCTCGGCGTCGTCGACAAGGTCGCGTCCCGCGTCGAAGTGCTCCACCAGGCTGGCGATGAGGTCGGCTTTGGCGGCGGCGACGCGCAAGCAAGATCCTCGGCAGAGGTCCTTCACGTCGTTGATGTGGAGCGAGTCGAGGATCTCCGTCGGAGGAACGAGCGCCTTGACGATGCGCTCGATCCGCTCCTGCTTCGATCCCGCAAGGGGAAGGGAGGCCGAAGCCAGGGCGGCCCGAAGCTGAGCCGTGGTCAGGTGATCGAGGAGCCGCGCATAGGCGGCGTCCGAGAGGTCGATCTCCCAGGCACGCCGAATCTGGACGGCGACCTCGTCGGGCAGGACGTAGCAGCCGTCGTAGACCAGGACGAGACCGGTGGCGAGAAGGTGATTCCTGGCCTCCTCGTA
>CAZIIB010000927.1:0-1821 GCA_964539125.1 uncultured Thermoanaerobaculia bacterium
GCACGCCGCCGGCCAGCGCGGACACCTGGTCGGGGGTTCCCTCGGACGTGAGCAGGTACTCGGCCAGGGTCATCACCTTCACCGCCGAGCCGACGTCCGGGGGCAACTCGTCGTCGGTGAGCGGCGCCGTCGCGAGCCGTCCCAAGCTCCACAACGCGGCAGCCCGGACGCCGAGGGCGTAGTGCTCCCCCGGCGTGAGTTCCTCGACGCGCCGACCGGGACGTTCGGCGATCTGCCGCATCTGGACGGCGACAGTCGCGTACGTCTGCTCGATCTCGCGCGGCGAGCGCGCCCACACCGACCACGGCGGGACGTCGTCCGACGGCGTCACCTCGATCGGAGCCATCCTCCACCCCCGCGCCCCTCGACGTCGCCGACGCACCCACGGTAGGCGCCGGGGCCGACACCCGGCGAGAGGTGCGCGGGGTTCCTGGCCGCCGCCGAGGCCATCCTCGACGACGTGGACGGCCGGCTCCCCTCCACCCGGTACACGGACCTGCTCGACCCGATCACCAACACCGCGACGCGTGAGATCGACGCGACGGCGCAGGCAGCGGCTGCGACGTCCGAAGCCGCCCGCCGGGCGGTGCGACCGCCCGATCGCTTCGACCTGCCCTGCCGACGCTCGTGCCAGCCGGGACACACCCGTGAGGCCCGAGCAGCCATGGCCCCGTACCCACAACGCTCGACGACGCGCTCGCCGCCGTACGCCCGTTCCTGGATCCCGGGCATCGGCGCACAGCGGCGAGGCCAGAGTCGATTGTGTCCGGCCGTCAGTTCAGCGCCCGTACCGGCACACCCCCCGAGGAGCCTCGCTGACCCGCCAACCTTGCCGAGGAGTCCACAGCTCAACGCCGTGCTCACCCGCGAAGACGCACGTCAGCACCGAACGCCCGAGATCGAATCCTCTGCTGTCACGAGCCCGTCAACGCCGATGCGGCAGCGCGCCGCCAGCCACCGCACGTGCCCGGAGCACGCCCTTGCGGCAAGCTGGGGCCGAGTGCCTCCGGTCGACGAGGGCGGCTGTGCCGAGGTCGCCGTCGGCAGCCGTCGGCCGTCGGCGCTCTCGGGGGCCGCACCCGACCGAACGTGACCCTCCAAGCCCTGCCTCACCGAGCGTCGGTCAGGTGGCGCGTACATCGGCACGGTAACGTTCTGTTCCAGTGCGACCCCGGTCGTGGATCGCTATCCAGCACGAGGACACGCCGGAGCACCTGCAGGCACTGATCCGCAGGAGGCGGCGCGCCATGCACCCACCGGTGGCGCACAACCTGCCCCAGATCGAGGGCTCTGCCGCAGGTACGGCGTCCGCAGCCTCCACGCGTTCGGCTCGGTCGTCTCAGATGCCTTCAACCCCGAGCACAGCGATGTGGACATCTTGGTCGAGTTCAACGATTCTGCCGATCTTGACTACATCGATTCCTTCTTCGGACTCAGGGAAGGCCTCGATCAGCTCTTGAACCGCCCTGTGGATCTGATCACCACAACAAGCATCCACAATCCCTATTGGGTGCGGCTCTTCTGGAGTGACCGGGCGGGTGACTTCGGCAGACGTCCAGGGCCGCCGCCCTCGCCCGAGCTGCTGGCCGCGCCCCTGGCCGTACCGGGCGGCCAGGGCGAGATCACCTCGTCGTAGGGGTGTGGACCTGTTGAGCTGCCCGGGCAGCCCGGGCAGCCCGCTGATCATCTCGACGCGCCGTGGCTCTGGGGGAGCGACTGTCGTATCCCGCGCCTGTCCCGCCCGCCCTTCAAGCGGCTGGCGGCAACACCGAGCAGACCCCACAGGCCGGCGACAGGCTCGCTGCGGCGCCGCCACGGCCC
>CAZIIB010000928.1:0-1821 GCA_964539125.1 uncultured Thermoanaerobaculia bacterium
CACATCATCATTCATCGGCATGTGGAGCGTGATGATGGTGGCGATGATGCTGCCCTGTCTCGTCCCGATGCTCGGGCGCTACCGCCGCGAGCTCGGTGGGACGGGGGGCGGCACGGGCCACACGCGTCCGCCGCGTCTGGGTCGCCGGACCGCGGTGGCCGCCGCGGGGTACTTCGTCGTCTGGGCTCTGGCCGGAATGGCCCTCTTCCCGCTGGGCGTCGCGCTGGCGGCGGTCGAGATGCACTGGCCGCCGCTGGCGCGCGCCGTTCCCCTCGCGGGCGGAGCCGTGGTCCTCCTCGCCGGCGCGCTCCAGCTCACCCCGTGGAAGGCACGCCAGCTCGCCTGCTGCCGGCTGGCCCCGGCGCCCGGATGCGCGCCCCCCGCCACCGGCGCCGGTTCGGCCTGGCGGGCCGATCTGAGCTTGGGCCTGCGCCTGGGCCTTGAGTTGGGCCTCCGCTGTGGCCGGTGCTGCGGCAACCTGATGGCGATCCTCCTGGTCGTCGGGGTCATGGACCTCGGCGCCATGGCCCTCGTGACGGCGGCCATCACCGCCGAGCGCCTCGCCCCGGGCGGCCACCGGGCCGCGCGGGTCGTCGGAGTCGTCGTCCTCGGCGCCGGGTTGTGGCTCGTCGCGCGCGCCGCCGGCAGCCTCGATCACTGAGCGGGCGGTCTCACACGACCCAACTCTGCCGATCGGTAGCGTAGATGCCTGCCGAATGGTAGTGTAGAGAGGTGCCAAACGGTAGCGTTGAGGGTTCTCCACAGTATGTCCGGCGCGTCGTCGACGCCGAGCTGGACGCCCTCCTGCCTGCCCTTCCAGCCCTGTCGATCGAAGGCCCCAAAGCCGTCGGAAAGACCGCGACCGCCCTCCAGCGGGCGGGGACCGTCTATCGGCTGGACGACTCGGCTCAGCGGACGGTGATCGAGGCGGAACCCGGCCGCCTGGCCCACGGGGAGACCCCGATCCTCGTGGACGAGTGGCAGCGCGTCCCCGAGTCCTGGGACGTGGTGCGCCGGTCCGTGGACGAGGACGCCAGCCCCGCCAGGTTCCTGCTCACCGGCTCGGCCACGCCGATCGTCCAGCCGACCCACTCCGGCGCTGGACGCATCGTGACCGTGCGCATGCGACCCATGACGCTCGCAGAGCGCGGAGTCGGTGCGCCCACAGTGAGCCTCGGGCAGCTCCTGTCCGGGGGTCGGCCGCCTCTCGAAGGCGAGACCGAGGTGTCACTGGACACGTACGCCCACGAGATCGTGGCTTCCGGCTTCCCGGGTCTGCGGCACCTCGACGGCCGAGCGCTCCGCGCGCAGCTCGACGGCTATGTCGCCCGCATCGTGGAGCGAGACTTCGAGGAGCTCGGCCACAGGCTTCGCAACCCCTCGGCGCTACGCCGCTGGATGACCGCCTACGCGGCGGCGACCTCCACCTCGGCCACCTTTGAGACCATCCGGGACGCGGCCACGGGCGGGGAGGGCGACAAGCCGGCCAAGACGACGACCCAGCCATACCGCGACACGCTCGAGCGGCTCTGGATCCTCGACCCGGTGCCGGCGTGGCAGCCGGTGCGCAACCCCATCACCCGACTCACCGCGCCTCCGAAGCACCAGCTGGCGGATCCGGCTCTGGCCGCGCGGCTCCTCGGTGTCGACGTCGGGGCGCTCCTCGACGCCCGCCCGCCGAGCCCGTCGATCCCGAGAGACGGGACACTCCTCGGAAGCTTGTTCGAGGCCCTCGTCACTCTCGACGTGCGGGTCTTCGCTCAGGCCGCCGAGGCCTCGGTGCGACACCTCCGGACCCGCAGCGCCAGGCGAGAGATCGAC
>CAZIIB010000929.1:0-1821 GCA_964539125.1 uncultured Thermoanaerobaculia bacterium
GTCGTCGCCGGGCCCTGCGCCCTCGAGAGCGAGGAGGTGGCCCTGGAGGTGGCCCGCTGGCTCGCGGAGCTCGCCCGGCGCCTCCCCCTCGCGCCGATCTTCAAGTCCTCCTTCGACAAGGCCAACCGCAGCTCGATCGCCTCCTACCGCGGGCCGGGGCTCGCGCGGGGCCTGGAGCTCCTCGCCGCGGTCAAGGAGGCGACGGGGCTGGCGGTGCTGACCGACGTCCACGAGCCGGCCCAGTGCGCCCGGGCCGCCGAGGTGTGCGACGTGCTCCAGATCCCCGCCTTCCTCTGCCGCCAGACCGACCTGGTGGTGGCCGCGGCCGAGACCGGCCGGGCGCTCAATGTGAAGAAGGGCCAGTTCATGGCTCCGGATGACATGCGCCGAGTCGTGGAGAAGGCGGCCTCGGTCGGCAACGAGCGGGTGACCGTGACCGAGCGGGGCGTTTCCTTCGGTTACCACAACCTGGTGGTGGACATGCGGAGCTTCGCCTGGCTCCACGCCGCCGGTATCCCGGCGATCTACGACGTCACCCACTCGCTCCAGCTCCCGGGCTCGGGGCGCGAGACCGGCGGCGAGCGGGGATTCGCCGAGCCCCTGGCCCGGGCGGCGGTGGCCGCCGGCGCCGACGGCGTCTTCCTCGAGGTCCACCCGGACCCGCCCCACGCCCTCTCCGACGCCGCCACTCAGCTCCCCCCCGACCGGGCCGAGGCCCTCCTCGCGAGCCTGGTGGCGGTGCGCCGGAGCTTGCTCTAGACCGCCCCTCCTCACCCCGACCCTCTCCTCACCCTCGCGGGGAGGAGAGGGCGCCACCTCCCGGGCTGGCTTGACCGGGCCGCCGGGCCGGGGCGCTATACTTCCGCCATCCCGACCCACCCCCCACTCCCGAGGACTCCGTCGTTGGACCCCAAGCCCCGTCCCCGACCCGCCCGCTCCCCCATCGAAGTCGCCCGCCAGGTGCTGGCCATCGAGGCGGCGGCGATCCAGGGCCTCGTGCCGCAGCTCGACGAGCGCTTCGAGGAAGCCGTGGAGCTGATCCTCGGCTGCTCGGGACGGTTGGTGTGCACCGGCATGGGCAAGAGCGGAGTGGTGATGAAGAAGGTGGCCGCCACCATGGCCTCCACCGGCACGCCGGCCCTCTTCCTGCACCCGGCCGAGGCGGTCCACGGAGACCTGGGGATGGTGGTGCCGGGGGACGTGGTGCTCGCCGCCTCGTACTCGGGCACCGCCGAGGAGCTGCTCCGGCTGGTCTCGACGCTCAAGCGCCTCGGGGTGCGGCTCATCGTCATGACCGGCAACGGCGCGAGCCCGCTGGCCCGCCACGCCGACGTCCACCTGGCGGTGGTGATCGACAAAGAGGCCTGCCCGCTGAACCTCGCCCCCACCGCCTCCACCACCGCCACCCTGGCCCTGGGCGACGCCCTGGCCATGGCGCTCCTCGAAGCCCGGGGCTTCACTCCCGAGGACTTCGCCCAGCTCCATCCCGGCGGGCGCCTCGGCAAGCGCCTGCTGCCGGTCTCCGAGCTCATGCACTCGGGCGAGGCGACGGCGCGCGTCGAGACCTCCACCTCGATGCACGAGACGATCTACGAGATGTCGAAGAAGGGGCTCGGCATCACCGCGGTGGTCGACGAGGCCGGCAAGCTCGTGGGCTGCATCTCGGACGGCGACCTGCGCCGCCTCCTGGAGCGGGATCCGGACCTCCTCCAGCACACCGCCGGCGAGTGCATGACCACCGGGCCCCAGACGATCCTCGGCGGAGAGCTCGCCCCGGCGGCGCTCAAGACGCTCGAGGACCAGCGCATCACCTCGCTCTTC
>CAZIIB010000930.1:0-1820 GCA_964539125.1 uncultured Thermoanaerobaculia bacterium
CGTCGCCGGCCCCGTAGAGGGCGGTCACCCGCCAGGGCCCGGCGAGATCGGCCTCCGGCGTGGCCGGCGCGGGCTCGCGCCGGGAGAGCTCGGCGAGGAACTCGTTCGAAAACGCATTGGGTGAGGATGCAGAACTGGGATCGCCGAGCCCGGCGGTGTCTAGACCGGGGGACAGGGCGGACTGCGGGTTGCTACAATTTGACTCACGCTGACTCATGGACTGCCTCCATGTGTCGGCCAGGGCACGGTGGTGGGCTCTATCCCACGCCGTGCCCGCCTGGTTCATCGTGGCGCCCGGCCGCTGTCTGAGGTTCTACAGAAGCGCGGCCGGGGCGCGGGCTTTCGAGGACTGATCTGGACGTAGCGGTTCGGTTCGCGTTCGGCTCCTTTCGTCTCCCTCCTCTCTCCAACTCGTTCGATCTACCGCCTAGGTTACACCCCTCGGAACGGGAAGTCAAGCGGCTGTTCAAAGACTGCGGCGGGAGATCCCCACGCGCGTTTCGCGTCCTCTACTACAAAGGTCACGCTCGCCAGGGCCCGGCCTCCACCAACCGACCAAGAGGACGCGATGACCACCACCGACAGTCAAACCGGCCGAGCACCCGCCCCACCCAAGCTTCTGACCCGGGTCCGCGAGGCGATCCGCGTCCGCCACATGAGCCCCAAGACGGAGAAGGCCTACGTCCACTGGATCCGCCAGTTCATCCTCTTCCACGACAAGCGCCACCCCCAGGACATGGCGGAGGACGAGGTGACCGCCTTCCTAACCCACCTGGCGACCCACCGCCACGTCAGCGCCTCCACCCAGAACCAGGCCCTGAGCGCCCTGCTCTTCCTCTACCGCAACGTTCTCAGCATTGAGCTCGGCGACCTCGACGCCGTCCGGGCGAAGCGCAAGCGGCGACTCCCGGTGGTGCTCACGCGGGGAGAGATGGCCCGTGTGGTCGCAGCGATGGAGGGCGTCCCGAAGCTTGCGGCCCTTCTGCTCTACGGCTCCGGCCTCCGCCTGTCCGAATGCCTGCGCCTCCGCGTGAAAGATCTCGACTTCTCGTATCACCAGATCACCGTGCGGGACGGCAAAGGCGGGAAGGACCGAGTGACCATGCTCCCGGCGAGAATCGAGGCGCCCTTGAGGCGCCACCTCGAGGAGGTCAAGGAGCTCCACGAGCGAGATCTGCGGGCTGGCCACGGCCGGGTCGATCTGCCGAAGGCCCTCGACCGCAAGTACCCGAACGCGCCTACCGAGTGGAGCTGGCAGTATGTCTTCCCTTCCGAGGTGCTCTCCCGCGACACCGAGGACGGGAGCCTCCGGCGCCGCCACCTGAGCCCACGGACCATCCAGAAAGCGGTGAAAGCCGCGGTTCGCCGGGCCGGTGTCGGCAAGCCGGCCAGCTGCCACACCCTGCGCCACAGCTTCGCCACTCATCTACTGGCCCAGGGCTACGACATTCGAACCGTCCAGGAGCTCCTGGGCCATCGCAGCGTCACCACCACGATGATCTACACCCACGTGCTCAACCGAGGCGGCAGGGGGGTCCAGAGCCCCGCCGACGCGCTGGACCTGTGAGCGTCCAGGCCCCTGGCGGGAGCCGTTCTCTCGGCTTGAAGATCCGTGGGTCAAGGGCCCAGCGCCCTGGAACTCGCCGTCTCTGCCTATCCGAATCGCGAGAATCTGCCTAGATGAACGCCGAGGCTTCGCATTGACAGGCTCCTCCAGCCTCCGCTAGACTCCGAAAAGCCAGTGATTCAGGGAGGATGCCGGATGAGGTACCGGAGCCGCCACAGTGCTATCCGAATGATCCAGCGGCGCAATCCCGATT
>CAZIIB010000931.1:0-1819 GCA_964539125.1 uncultured Thermoanaerobaculia bacterium
CTCGCCGCTCTGCCGGAGGTCGCGGGCTTCGACACGCTGGCCGCGGTGCGGGTCGTCCTGGCGGGCCAGACCCTCGGGCGGCCGGCCACACTGTCGCTGCCGGCGCCCGCCGCCACCGCGCCCGCCGTGGCCGGCGATCCTCGCCTCGTGCTCGCCGAGCGGATCGACGCCCCGGCCGACGGCCGCAGCGCGTACCCACGCCTCGTGGCGCGCGCCCGCCTCGACGGCACCGGCGAGGCGGCCCGCGTCGTGGCCTCGCCGGACCAGGCCGGCGCCCTGCCCCTGGACGGCCTCGTCCGCGAGGGGCTCTACCTGGTCCTCCAGGCCCGCCAGCCCATCGGCTTCGCCACCGGCTTCGTCCACGCCGCCAACGGCAACGCCCTCGAGGCCTCGCGGGTGACGGCGGACGGCCTGGGGACCGCCGATGTGACCCCCGCCGGCGGGCGTTACAGCGCTCCGGCGCCGGCCGGCGCCGGGGCGACGCTCCGCGCCCTCCACCCCTTCCTGGACGAGACGGGAACCGCCTCGATCGCCGCCCTCGACCCGGGGCAGGTGGTGACCCTGGACCTGACCGTCCAGGCGGTTCCGCCGCAGGTGGTCTCCGTCTCGCCGTCCGACGGCGCCACCGACCAGCCGGTGGGCACCGCGGTCTCGGTGCTGTTCAGCGAGCCCCTCGCCCCGAACACGGTGACCGCCTCCACCCTGGTCCTGGAGCTCGCCGGCGCCGACGGTTCCCCGAGCGGCCTGACGATCGACGGCACGGTGAGCCGGTCGGCCGACGGGTTGCGAGTCCTGTTAACCCCCGACCGGCCGCTCCTCCCCGGCCGCACCTTCCTCGCCCGGTTCACCGGCGGCGTGGCCGACGCCGGCGGTACCTTCTACCAGGGCTCGCCCGTCGCCTGGAGCTTCACGACGGGGACCGTCATCGTTCCCGGCGGCCAGGTCCACCCGGAGCTCTTCCACCTTCAGGTGCCGGTCGACGGCGTCTCCCAGATCTATGGCGACCCGGGGGCGGTCCCCTCGGTGCCCGCCGGCTCGACTCCCTGGGTGGTCACCCCGGAGATCGAGGCCCCCCTCGCCGACCCGGTGCGGGACACCTTCCAGGTGCACTCGGACGGCAGCTTCTCGGGGAGTGTGGGCCATCCTCCCGACTTCGCCGTCGAGCTGGGGAGCCGGATCTGGGTGAAGGTCTTCGATCCGTCAGGGGCGCTCGCGGCCGAGTTCCGCCTCGGTCCGTTCGTGACCCCGGACGGCCGGGGGTTCGTGGCGCCGGCGGGGGAGGCGGTCGACTTCCGGAGCGCCGAGGGGGTGGAGGTCCAGGTGCCCGCCGGAGCCTTCGACACGCCAACCGTCGTGACCGTGAAGATGCTCGACCCGGGCTCCCTCGGGCTTCCGACGCCGGGTGGGCTCGCTCTCGGCGCCTACGTCGACCTCGACTTCGAGGGGCAGGCGAAGGAGAGCCTGCGCCTCTCGGTTCCGGCCCCGGCCGATGCGCCGGTGGGTGCCACGGTCTTCGTGGGCGCGCCCACCAGCCTGCCCTGGGGCAAGCGCCTGAAGTTCCTCACCGTGGGCGCGGTGGTGGATGAGCCCGACGGGCGGTACCTGTCGAACGATCCGTCACTCCAGCCAGAGCTCCCGCAGTCGACGACCGGCAACGTGACCGGCAAGGCGGCCGACGGCTCCGAGGTGACGCTGGCGCCCCAGTCGCTACCGCGCCGCTTCCTCCGCTCGCGCATGGAGGAGTTCCAGTTCCGCACCACAGCCGCCTGGTTCTACGAGTTCGGGGCGAGCTGGACCATGGTCTCGGGAGCGGTGCAGC
>CAZIIB010000932.1:0-1818 GCA_964539125.1 uncultured Thermoanaerobaculia bacterium
CAACACCGCGAGCTGTGGAAACCTGGCCGGCAACGTCCCGGCCCTGACAGACCCCTACGGCACCTCGCGCAGGGGCGAGACCTCGAGCATCCGGCCGACCAGGGGCTTGCCCCGCGCGTCCCGGCGGACCAGCCGGGACGTGGACCAGAGCCAGTTGCCGTTGCCGTCCGGCGTGCCCTTGTGCTCCGCCTCGAGCGACAGGCTCGCGAGACAGACGTCCTCCGGCCGGAAGATCTCCTCCGGGCGCGAGCGGCCGTCGTGATCGAGATCGACCCAGAGCCGGAGGCTTCGCCAGACGAGGTCGCGGGCGGTGATCGCGCCGTCGCCGTCTCCTCCCAGGGCGGGCCGGTCGTAGGCGGCGAGGGCCTCGAGGGCGGTGGGTCCGCGGCTGCCGTCCGGCATCCGGGTGTGGACGCCGAACAGCTCCTGGCCGCCGTCGACCACGCCGTCGTGGTCGAGGTCGAGCCAGGGCAGGGCTTGCCCGGGGTAGGGCCAGCTCGTCGTGTCGGGGGCGCCGTCGCCGTCGACGTCGAAGGAGACGGCGTGCTCCGGCCCCGCGATGCCGGGAGGGCCTTCGAGCTTCAGGTCGACGACCAGGATCTGGGTGCAGTCCACGGACCAGTGACGGTCGACCCAGGTCCGGTCATAGGGTCCCAGCCCTTCGTATGGATCCGTCCGGTCCAGGGCCGCCGGCGTGCAAGCTCGCCGGTCGAAGGGCCGGCCGGCGGGGTCGCCGGCGATCTTGGCCCGGATCAACGACTCCAGGGCGTCGAGGTCGGGGAGCTCGCGGATCTCGTCGCGGTCCGAGAGGTCTCCGGACGCCGTGACCCCGCCGGGGCCCTCGAGGAAGGCCTCCTCGTCGGATGGGAAGAGCACCCGACGCTCGCGGTCGACCGGCTTGCGGTGGGGTAGGAGCACGATTCGGTCGCCGACCGCTGGAACCGGCGGGAATCCGGCGAGCCCGTCACAGAGGGGAATGCCTCCGAAGGTGAACCGTCCCCGGGGGTAGATCACGTAGAGCTCGGAGCCGCTCGAGAGGGACGAGCTGTCCTGGATCCGCTCGTCGACCGCGACCGCAAGGAGGTTCGCCGGGAGGTCTCCGGCAAAGCCCTCGGCGCGGGCGACCACCCGGCCCCGGAGGATCGCCAGGGCGTGGTCGACGACCTCGTCCAGGGAGCCCTCGTGCTCCTCGAAGTCGCCGCTGGCGACGGTGGTCGTGCACTGGTCCTCGGGGCGGCCTCCAGGGGAGCGGGCGAGGGCCTCCGCCCGCCTGCGGAGCTGGTCCGGAAAGTCCCCGAGGAAGAGGTCCCACCGGACCTCGCCCCGCTCGTCCACGGCCGCCTCGCGCGAGACCCACACCGGAAGCTCGCCCGGAGCGAGGAGATCCAGGGGAGGAATCGTGGCGGGCAGGTCGGGCCGCGGCTCCGGCGGCGAGCCGGTCCGCGCCGCCCCCGCGCCTCCCAGGGCCAGCCCTACGAGGAGGGTGAAAACCGCCGCGGGCTTGCGATACCAGCGACTCGCCTCGCGGGATGCGACGGTCTCGGCGCTCATGTCACGTCAAACCTCCGAGGCCCCAGGCCGAAACCCGGAGCATGGTGGCGATGAAGACCTGGGCGAATCGTCTCATGCCGAGCCTTTTGGATGAACCAGGGTTGCTGGATCCAGGATATGTCAGATCAGCATTCAAGTCCAGCCTGACAAGGAAAGAGTCGGGATCGAAGGCGACGTGTTCTACGGGTTCCGTCGCTAGGCTTGACTTGAAAACTCTTTTCTCCTCAACTGCTCAAACGCTAGATAGCCCATGCGTATGTTCAGCCT
>CAZIIB010000933.1:0-1815 GCA_964539125.1 uncultured Thermoanaerobaculia bacterium
GAGGCGAAGCAGGTCGTGAAAGCGTCCGGGCTGACGTTCGCCGGCGAGTGCGGGTTCGGCATGGAGGCGGTGACGACAGCGGGCGAGTTGAAGCCCGACGCCATCATCGTCGGGGTGACGGAGCCGATGGAGCGGTCGCTCCAGACGGTGGAATCGCTGCAGAGCCTGCTGCCGGAGACGCCGATCCTGGTGTATTCGGACTCGCGGGACATCGAGACGATCCGGAAGGCGATGATGGCGGGGGCGCGGGACTTCCTGTCGCGGCCGATCAAGCCGGAGACGCTGCACGCGTCGGTGATCGCGGCGCTGGAGTCCGAGGAGAAGAAGAAGCTCCGGCAGCTGGGGCAGATCCCGGCGGCGGCGACGGCGGGCACGGTGGTGACCATCTTCGGCGCCAAGGGCGGGATCGGGAAATCGACGATCAGCACGAACATCGCGGTGGCGCTGGCGCGGATGGAGCGCTCGTCGGTGTGCGTGGTGGACCTGGACAACGGGTTCGGGGACATCGCGGGGATGCTGGACGTGAAGCCGGAGCGGACGATGTTCGACATGATCCGGGACATGGACATGATCGAGCGGGACGACATCTCGCGCTACGTGACGAAGCACGAGCTGACGGACCTGGACATCCTGGCCGGGCCGACGGTGCTGGAGTGGCGGAAGATCACGCCTGACCAGGTGCGCCGCGTCATCGAGTTCCTGGCGAAGAATTACGACACGATCGTGCTGGACACCTCGGGCATGCTGAACGAGCTGGCAGAGATGGCCGTGGAAGTGGCGACGATCGTGCTGTGGGTGACGACGACGGAGTTCGCGAGCGTGAAGGATTCGCTGGAGGCGATGCGGGCGCTGAAGATGCTCTCGTACTCGCAGGAGCGGGTGCGGATCGTGATGAACGCGATCTCGCCGGACGACGGGGTGCGGCCGAGCGTGGTGCAGGACGCGTTGCAGCGAGACGTGTTCTGGAACATTCCGTACGACAAGAAGGTGCGGCAGGGCACGCACCTGGGGCAGCCGATCGTAATTACGGCGCCGCAATCAATCGCGGCGAAGAGCCTGGTGGACCTGGCGACGCTGATCCAGGGCGGGCGTCTGGACAAGGGTCCGAAAATCCTGGGGAGCTTCAAGTGGCGGCCGGGCTCGGCGGCCGTGGCAGAGGGATAGGTCATGGCGATCGACATCATGCGGGAGCGGCGCTACGAGCTGGTGACGGACGACGGCGACGGCGAGTGGTTCGAGGCCGTCCACCAGATCCACCAGCGGATGCTGCAGGAGCTGGACCTGGGGTCGGTAGAGCGCCTGGACGCGGCGCGAGCGCGCGAAGCGGTGACGGTGGCGGCGCGGCAGCTCGTGACGCAGTACTTCCCGTCGCTGCTGGGCGACGACCGTGAGCGGGTGATCAAGCGGGTGATCGACGAGGCGATCGGGTTCGGGCCGATCGAGCCCCTGCTGGATGACGACACGGTCTCTGAAGTGATGGTGAACGCGCCGGACGAGGTCTTCTTCGAGCGCGACGGGCAGCTGTTCCTGTCGTCGCTGCGGTTCAAGGACAACGGGCACATCATGCGCGTGGTGGAGCGCATCCTCGCGCCGCTCGGGCGCCGTCTCGACGAGTCGTCGCCGTTCGTGGACGCGCGGTTGCCGGACGGCTCGCGTGTCAACGTGGTGATCCCGCCGCTGGTGCCGCGGAGTCCGACGATGACGATCCGGAAGTTCCGGCGCGAGAAGTACAAGATGGCCGACCTGGTCGGGAACGGGACGCTGACACAGCCCATCTCGGAGTTCCTGCAGGCGTGCGTGAAGCAGCGGCTGAAC
>CAZIIB010000934.1:0-1813 GCA_964539125.1 uncultured Thermoanaerobaculia bacterium
CCGCGCCCTCTTCCCCATGATGCCCTACGCGGAGGCCTACTACGCCCTCTCGGACGAGGACGCCGACGCCGTCGTCGCCTACCTCCGGAGCCTGCCCGCGGTCTCGAACCCGGTGGCGCCGACGGAGATCGACTTCCCGGTGAGCTTCTTCATCAAGCAGTCCCCGAAGCCCCTCGCCGGGCCGGTGAGCGCCCCGGATCCGTCCGACACCGTCGCGTACGGCCATTACCTCGCCACGGTGGCCGGCTGCGTCTTCTGCCACACGCCGATCGACAGCCACCAGCAGCCGATCCCGGGCATGGAGCTGGCCGGCGGCCAGGAGATCAAGGGCCCCTGGGGCGACGTCGTCTCGGCGAACCTGACGCCGGACCCCACCGGCCTGGGCGGCCGCACCGAGGAGAGCTTCATCGGGATGTTCCGGGCGTGGCAGGACCCCGGCATGCAGGTGCCCACGCCCGCCGGCCAGAACACGGTCATGCCCTGGCTGGTCCACGCCGGAACGAGCGATCAGGACCTCTCGGCGATCTGGGCCTACCTCCAGACCGTGAAGCCGGTGAAGAACCAAGTGGTCAAGCGGCCGACGGCGTAGAGATCTGTTGAATCCGCGTGGAACCGAAGAAGCGTCTCATAAATCGCTCTCCTCGGTCGGCCGGTCCAGAGCGGCCACCAGGGCCGGCAGGTCCGTCTGCACGATTTCCCAGACGATGTCGAGGTCGACCGCGTCATAGCCGTGAATGACCCGGTTGCGGAAGTCGACGATGTCGCGCCACGGGACACTCGGATAGAGCCTGCGCTCCTCCTCCGGCACCCGGTTCGCCGCCTCACCGACGATCTCCAGCAGCCGGACCAGCGACAGCTCGAGCTGGCGCTCCTCGTCGAGGTCCTTGCGCGTCCGGCCTCGCACCAGGTCGAGGGCCTCACGAGCGTGGTCCAGCATGTGCCGGATCCGCAGGTGAGGATCACGCCGCGACATACTGAACCTCGGCCTCCTGGAGCACCTGAGAGCGGAAGTAGGGGCTCAGGAAGCCCGGCGTATGGAGATCTACCTTGCGGCCGAGGATCTCCGAGAGCTCTCGCTGAATCCCGAAGAAGCGTAGGCCGGGGACGTGCCCGTCCTCGAACTCGACCAGAACGTCCACATCGCTCGCCGGCCCGAAGTCGTCCCGGAGAACGGAGCCGAAGAGGGAGAGCCGGCGGATGTGGTTCGCCCTGCAGAACTCCGTCAGCCCGTCCCGTGGAATCTCGAGGTTTGGGTGAGGCATCGCCATTGACTCCCGGTCGAGAGGTCCGGGGAGACCGCTCGCACGTCAGGCTACGGTGACGGCGTCTTCCAGGTACACGTCCTGGATGGCGGTCAGGAGCTCGACGCCCTGGGCCATGGGCTTCTGGAACGCCTTGCGGCCGGAGATGAGGCCGGTGCCGCCGGCGCGCTTGTTGATCACCGCCGTGCGCACCGCCGCCGCCAGGTCGCCCTTGCCCTTGGAGGCACCGCCGGAGTTGATCATGCCGATCCGGCCCATGTAGCAGTTCGCCACCTGCCAGCGCACCAGGTCGACGGGGTGATCGGTCACCAGCTCGCCGTAGACCCGGTCGTCGGTGCGCCCGAAGCCGATCGCCGGGTAGCCGCCGTTGTTGGTCGCCTGCTTCTGCTTGACCACGTCGGCCTCGATGGTCACGCCCAGGTGGTTCGCCTGGCCCGTGAGGTCGGCCGCGGCGTGGTAGTCCTTCCCGCCCTTCTTGAAGGCCTCGTTGCGCAGGTAGCACCAGAGCACCGTCGCCATCCCCAGCTCGTGGGCGTGGGCAAAGCACTCGG
>CAZIIB010000935.1:0-1813 GCA_964539125.1 uncultured Thermoanaerobaculia bacterium
AGCGGGCACGGGGTGGGTTCGCCGCCCACCGCCGCGCCCTGGCCGACACATGGAGCATGCCATGAGTCAGCGTGATCCGAAGTGTAGCAATCCCAACGCCTTTTCCGAGGACTTCCTCACCGACCTCGCCCGGCGCGAGCCGGCTCCTGCCACCCCCGAAGCCGATTTTGCCGGGCCCTGGCGAGTGACTCCGCTCTACGGCGCCGGCGATCCGCCCCGCTGGGCCTGCCTCGCCGCCGGCGAGCGCGAGCCCCGCCTCGTCCTCCAGTCGCCCGACCTCGCCTACCTCTCCGCGGCGGCCTTGGCGGTCGCCGAGCGACCTCCCGGCTTCCGCTTCCAGGAAGGCGCCGACCGGCGCCTCCACCTGCTCCATCAGGGGCACTCCGTGGGCACCTCGGTCAGCTCGATCCCGATCGGGGGCGACACCCTCCCGATCCTCCTCTCCGGCTTCGCCGACCTCCGGGTCCAGCCGCTGGCCTTCGCCCACTACCTGCTGTCGGTCCCCGACGAGACCCTCCGCCGGGCCGGTGTGATCGCCGCCCAGCTCCTCCGGGAGGCCTGGCGATGAGCGCGGCCACACGTACCAGCCCTCCCGCGCCCCATCCGGAAGTCCGGATCGAGCCGGTCTTCTACGAGAGCTTCCTCGCCGGCTTCCGCGACCCCGTCCACGTCGACGTCCTGCGCCTCATGGGCGACTTCATCCACACCCTGACCGTCGAGACCTTCTATTGGGTCCGCGAAGAGTGCCGCGGGCTCGCCGGGATGCAGAGCGACCTGGCCGCCGTGGCAGCCGATCTCGAGCACCTGGTGGAGTTCCTCCGGGGGCTCGGTGGCGGGATCTGTGAGGTTGAAGAGTCCCCCGAGGAGGCCGAGCTTCGCCGGGAGGCAGAAGCATGGGCCCAGCGGCTCGGGCGACTGGCCGGAGAGATGCGAGCCGCGGTGGAGGCGGCCGGGTAGTGGTGGCGGGGCCGGAGTCGAGGCCTTCAGCAGCCCGCTGAGGTTTCTCGACTCCGGCCCGCGCTCCGCACGGGCCTGCGCTCGAAACGACAAAGAGGGCGGATTGCGAGCGATCGGGAGCCCCTTTCCGCGTCCTAGAGAGGTGAAGGTCCCGGTTCGGCCGGGACTCAAGCCATTCCAACTGAACGGAGAGATCGAGTGCATGACCAGCTTTTCAAGGAACTCCTCCAGGCGTTCTTCGCCGACTTCGTCCGGATCGTCCTGCCGGACCTGGCCGGGCGGCTCCGTCTCGAGCAACCGCGCTTCCGCGATAAGGAGCGCTTCACCGACACGACCCAGGGCGAGCACCGATACCTCGACCTTGTCGCCGAGGTCCAGACCACGGGAGGCGAAGAGGAGCTCGTACTCGTCCACGTGGAGATCGAGGCCGAGGCACGCGGCAAGAGCTCCATGGGCCAGCGGATGTGGCACTACGCAATGCAGCTCCGGCTCCGGGACGGAAGGCGGGTATTGCCCATCGTGCTCTACCTGCGGGGAGGCGAGCCCGACGTTTCCAAGCTCACTTTGGAGGACCGTTTCTTCGGCGTCCAGCTCACGACCTTCACCTACTGGACCTTCGGTCTCTCGCGGAGCCGGGCGGCCGAGTACCTCGACCGGCCGGAGGCCCTGGCCGCAGCGCTCGCCGCCCTCATGGACCGTGGCGAGCTCTCGGCGCCCCAGCACCGGATTGAGTGCCTACGCAGGATCGGCCACGCCGAGGTCGACGACGCCAGGAGGTACCTTCTGGCCAACATCGTGGAAACCTACATACAATTGAACGACGCGGCACAGGCGGAGTACGAAGCTCTGCTGGCCG
>CAZIIB010000936.1:0-1808 GCA_964539125.1 uncultured Thermoanaerobaculia bacterium
CCGGAGGGAAGCTGTAGGTCCGGATCGAGCCGCGGCTCTCCACGCCCTGAGACTCCGGAGGAGGCCCGGGGCACGGTCACCCGTCCGGAGGACGCTCAGGGATTGAGGATCGCGTCGAGCTCGCCCAGAGCGCGCGGGTCGTCCGACTGGGCGAGCCAGAAGAGGGCCTGGCGGCGGACGTCGGGATGGTCCGTCTCGCGGAGGAGGTGCGCCAGGAGCGGCACCGAGCCGTCGAGCTGCGAGAGGGCGAAGACCGCCTGCTCGCGGACCTCGCGGTCCGGGTCGGAGGCGATGACCTCTCCGATCCAGCCGGCGGCCCGCGGGTCCTGGGTCTGGGCCAGCCAGAAGAGGGCTTGCCCTCGGCGCTCGCGGTCGTCGCCCTGCCGTCCGATCCGAGCCAGCCGCTCGGCGGCCGATGGCTCGGCGTGGTAGGCGATGGCGGCGAGCGCGCTCTCCCGGACGTCCCGCGCGGCGGCCTCGCCGCTCCAGCGCTCGAGGAGGTCGAGGCTGCGCTCGGGGTCGACTCCGGTGAGCTCCACCACCCGGCGCCCGCCGCCGTCGATCGGACAGGCGGCGCCGACGGCGAGGAGACGGCGGGGACGGCCGCCGGAGACCTCGGCGAGGACCCGGAGCTCCCGGGGCGCCGTCGGGTCGCGGTCGCGGTCGCTGCTCCCCCACCCCGCCTCGACCAGCGAGCAGCCGCGCCGGCTCCAGTCGCGGCCCCAGCAGCAGACGCCGGCCGCCCGCCGGGTGCCCGGGACGCTCCAGGCGAGCCAGGTCGCGGCGCCACCGAGGGAACCGATCACCGCGGCGGGATCGGCGGCCCGGCGGGTCTCCACCCGCGCGTTCGCCACCGGTGGAGCGGCCGCCGCGGAGCCGGCGAGCCCCGCAGCGATCGCGAGGACACTCAGGCGGAGGACGATTCGCCCGATCACGACTTCCCTCCCAGGATCTCCTCGAGGACCGCCTGGGACTCCGGGCTGTCCATGAACGACAGCGTCTGGACGATCTTGCGCTTCAGGCCGGGATCCTTCTCCTGACGGTAGAGGGCGACCAGCGAGTGGGCGTCGTCCGCGATCAGGAAGGCGTTGAGGATCCGCTCGCGCACCGCGCGATCCGTCTCCGCGGCGTAGAGCGCCTTGAGCTGTTCGGTCGCCGCGGGCCCCCCCGCGATGCCGATCGCCTCGATGGCCTTGCCCCGGAGCTCGGGATCGGACTCGCTCTTGACCACCTGGGTGAGGTCGGCCACGTCGCCGGCGACGCCCAGGGCGCCGAGGATCTTGCCGCGGAGCGCCGGGTCCTTCTCCGCGCCGTAGAGCTCCACGAGCTCCTTCGAGGCGTCCATCGCGCCGAGCTGGTCGATCGCCTTGGCGCGGAGCCCCGGATCGGCCTCCGAGCGGGCGGCTTCCAGGACCGGCGCGGACTGGTCGGCGATCATCCAGGCGTCGAGCACCGCGGCCTTGACCTCGGGCGCCGCCCCTTTCCAGATCCCGGAGAGGGCGGCCAGGTTCTCGTCCCCCCCCGCCACGCCCAGGTCGCGCACCGCCTCGACCCGGAGCTCGGGCGGATCGCCCCGGCGCACCGTGTCGAGGAGGATCTCGCGGGCCCGCGGCGAATCGCTCTGCGACAGCACGAAGAGGGCCCGCTTCTTGAGCTTCACCGGATGGTCGCCGGTGAGGAAGCGCTCAAGGATCGGCACGGCCTTGGCCGGATCGGCCTGCATCAAGCTGTCGAGAGCGTAGAGCTGGAGGTCCTGATCGTCCGAGGAGGCGCTCGCCGTCCCCGGGCTCGCTCCCCGGCCCGCCGAC
>CAZIIB010000937.1:0-1807 GCA_964539125.1 uncultured Thermoanaerobaculia bacterium
AGGGTCGCTCCCGCCGCCCCTCGAGGACAGCCCCAAGTGCCCCCGCTGCTCCCTGGTCTCGATCTGCCTGCCGGAGGAGACCCGCTTCCTCCGCCAGGGAGGAGGCAAGCCCCGGCCGCTCGCGGCCTCCGATCCCGCCACCTACCCCCTGGTGGTCCAGGAGCCGGGCGCCCGCGTGCGCCTCAGGGGCGAGCAGCTCCGAGTCGCGAGCCCCGAAGGTGCCGAGACCTCCGTCCGGCTGGTCGAGACCTCCCACATCGTGCTCATGGGCGGCGCCGGCTGCTCGACCCCGGCCCTCCACGAGTGCTGCCGGCGCGAGATCCCCATTCTCCACTTGAGCGGCGGCGGGTGGTTCTACGGCATCACCCGCGGCCTCGACTCGAAGAACGTCGGCCTCCGGAGCGAGCAGTTCGCCGCCGCCCGCGACAGCCGGAGATCTCTCCTCGTGGCCCGGGCCGTGGTGGCGGCGAAGATCCGGAACTCCCGGGTGCTCCTGCGGCGAAACGGCGCGCCCACGAAAGACGACCTCGGGCTACTCGCGGGCTACGCCCGGCGGGCCCTCGAGAGCGGCGACGCCGACGAGCTCCTCGGCCTCGAGGGGAGCGCCGCCAAGGTCTACTACGGCGCCTTCTCGAGCATGCTCAAGGTCGAGGGCGATGCCTTCGCCGCCTTCGACCTCGACGGCCGCAACCGCCGCCCGCCCAGGGACCCGGTCAACGCCCTCCTCTCGTTCTCGTACAGCCTGCTCACCAAGGACTGGGTGGTCACGCTCACGACCGTGGGCTTCGACCCGCTGATGGGCCTCTACCACCAGCCCAAGTACGGCAAGCCCGCCCTGGCTCTCGACCTGATGGAGCCCTTCCGCCCCGTGGTGGCCGACAGCGTGGTCGTCTCGGCGATCAACAACGGCGAGATCCGGCCCGACGACTTCTTCGAGCGCTAGGGCGGGGTGCTGCTCCGCCCACCGGCCAGGAAGCGCCTGATCGCCGCCTACGAGCGGCGCCTCGCCCAGAAGGTGCGCCACCCGGTCTTCGGCTACCGCACCACCTACCGGCGCCTCTTCGAGCTCGAAGCCCGCCTCCTCGGCCGCCACCTGACCGGCGAGCTTGCCGAGTACCGGCCGTTCGAGGTGCGCTGAGGAGGCGAGGACCGGCGAATGGACCTCTACTGCTACGTCGTGACCTACGACATCTCGGACCCGAAGCGGTGGCGGAAGGTCTTCGACATCATGAACGGCTACGGCGAGCACGTGCAGCTCAGCGTCTTTCGCTGCGATCTGACCGAGACCCGCCACGTGCGCATGCGAAATGCCCTCGACCGGGTGATCCAGCACGACGAGGACCAGGTGGTGATCGCCAAGCTGGGGCGCAGCACCCCGGACGTCCTGGGCGCGATCGAGGTCCTCGGCCGGCCGCGGAAGTTCGAGCTACCCAAGTCCGTCGTGGTCTGAAGCCACCGGAGTATCATGAAAGTCATGGCCGAGGTGCAGAGAGCCGGTTGCGAGAGGTCCGGTGGTGACGTTCGCCCCGGGGAGCGCTCGCGTCCGCTCGGCCCGATGCTGATGCGATCTTTGACAACTGAAGGCACGATGGTGCAGGCTCGGCACGCTGGCGCCGGAGCACCGCTCGCAACCGCGCCCGGAAACGCCCGCCCGGCGGGCCTCCGGGCGCGGAGCGTTTCCTCGTCGATCAAGACGAGGCCCCATTGAAGCTCCTGGCAGCTCGCGAGCTATGCCAACCGGACGGTTGGGTTTCCTCGTCGATCAAGACGAGGCCCCATTGAAGCTAGACGGCAGGCGTGAGGCGGG
>CAZIIB010000938.1:0-1806 GCA_964539125.1 uncultured Thermoanaerobaculia bacterium
TGACACGATCTGACAGGGGGCCGTGGTTTTCTGAGCTTCGAAGGAGGGAAGGCCGGTGGCTGAACTCGAGAGTGACCGGGCGGAGTACGCCGAGTTTTTCGGGGCGCTGACGGGCAACCCGCCCTACCCGTACCAGGAGGATCTCGGCCTGGATCCCTGGCCCGACCTCCTCGACGCCCCCACCGGCCTCGGCAAGACCGCCGCTCTGGTGGTCGCCTGGCTCTGGAAGCGGCTCCAGGGCGACCCGGACACGCCGTGCCGCCTCGTCTACTGCCTCCCGATGCGCGTTCTCGTCGAGCAAACCGAGAGGAACGCGACCGCCTGGGTGGCACGCTCCGAAGAGTGCTTCCGCGCCGCGGGCCTCGAAGGGCCCACGGTCTCCTCGCTCATGGGCGGCGACGTGGACCTCGAGTGGCTCGAGCCCGAGCGCCCGGCGATCCTGGTCGGCACGCAGGACATGCTCCTCTCCCGGGCGCTCAACCGGGGGTACGGCATGTCCCCGTTCCAGTGGCCCGTCCACTTCGCCTTGCTCCACAACGACGCCTTCTGGGTCTTCGACGAGGTCCAGCTCATGGGGCCGGCGGTCGCCACCTCGGCCCAGCTCGAGGCCTTCCGCCGGTCCCTCGGCACGGCGACAGCCTGCCGATCCCTCTGGGCCTCGGCCACTCTCGCACCTGCCTGGCTCGCCACCGTCGACCTCGAGGAGGACGCCCGCTCCTTCGAGACCGCTGGCCTGACCCACAGCGACCACGCGCTCGACCGGGTCGCTCGGCTCACCGGCGCCCGGAAGCGCGTCGAGCGGTCACGGGCGCGGCTCGACCGGGACTCCTCGAAGAAGGGAGCCGCCACCTATCTCGAGGCGCTCGCCCGCGAGATCCTCGAACGGCACCGCGCGGGCACCAACACGCTGACCATCGTCAACCGTGTCGACCGAGCCCAGGGGCTGTACCGGAAGCTCCGTTCGGAGGCCGGCGACGACGGCCCGGAGCTTCTCTTGATCCACAGCCGCTTCCGGCCCGAGGACCGGAGGCGGCTCGAAGCGCGGCTGGGGGACGAGCCGGGCTCGGCGGGTCGAGTGATCGTCAGCACCCAGGTAGTGGAAGCCGGCGTGGACCTGAGCTCGGCCACCATGTTCACCGAGCTCTGCCCGTGGGCCTCGTTCGTCCAGAGGTGTGGGCGCTGCAACCGGCGGGGGGAGCACGCTGACGCACAGGTGATCTGGATCGACCTGGACCAAGAGGAAGGCGACCTCGCGCCCCCGTACGACGGCGAGGCGCTGGCCGCCGCCAGGGCGGAGCTCGAACGGCTGGAAGACGCCGGCCCGGCACGCCTGCCCCGAGTCGAGGCCGAGCCGCTCGGCGGCCTCGTCCTCCGGCGTCGCGACCTGCTGCAGCTCTTCGACACCGACTCCGATCTCTCCGGCTTCCACGTGGACGTCTCGCCGTTCATCCGCGACTCGGAGGAGCGGAGCCTCCAGGTGTTCTGGCGCGACCTGCCGCGCGAAGGGCCGCCGCCGGACCTCGGCGCCCCGATCCGGGACGAGCTCTGCACGATCTCGATCGGGGTCGGACGCCGCGGCCTCGAGAAGCGGAACGCCTGGAGCTGGGACGCGCAGGTCGGGCGGTGGCGAGCGCTCCGCCGGGACGACCTGCGCCCGGGGATGACGATCCTCCTGGCGTGCGCGGAAGGGGGGTACGACGCCGAGCTCGGCTTTGCCGCCGAGATCCGATCACCGGTTACGCCTGTGCCCACTCCTGTGGCGGCCGACGCCCCGGAGGCCACGGGGTCCGACCCGCGGAGCCGCGG
>CAZIIB010000939.1:0-1800 GCA_964539125.1 uncultured Thermoanaerobaculia bacterium
TCCAGCCCCGCGGCGCCGCAACGAAAGACAAGGGATTCGTGAATCAGACCACTAGCTCTCCGCCGACACCTCGACCCGCACTCCGTCCTCCAACCCCGCGCCCGGGTGGACGATCACCTGCTCGCCCGCGTCGAGGCCGTCGAGCACCTCCGCCTCGAGCTCCGACCGGTGGCCGATCCGCACCGGGGTCTCGACGGCCCGGCCCTCACGGACGAGGAAAACCGCCCAGCCCTCGGTCGCTCCACTCTCCCGGCCTTCTCCTCGGCTCGTCCCGCCGCCGGAGGCGCCTTCCGCCTCTCTCCCTTGACCGCCGTCCGCCGCCCGTCCCGTCTCGCCCTCCGCCCCGGGCGGCCGGAAGAGCGCGCTCACCGGCACCTTCAGCACGTCGGCGCTCTGCCAGACGATGACCCGCGTCTCCACTCGGTAGCCGTCGCCCAGCGCGCTCCAGGCCTCGTGCGGATCCGCGAAGTCGAGAATCACGTTGACCCGTTGCTCCTCCACTCCGAGCGCCGAGACCTTCGTGAAGCCGTACGGCTCGACCCGCCGCACCCGGGCCACGAGCGCCCGCTCGCCGCCCCAGCGCTCGATCCGCGCCGGATCCCCCGGCCGGATGCGCACGGCGTCCGTCGATAGGTAGTCCGCCACGATCTCGAGCTCGTCCGGATCGGCGACCTCGAGGAGCGGCTCTCCAGCGCCCACCACTGCCGAGCTCTCGCGCAGGCGCTGGAGGACCTCCCCGTCCACCGGCGAGTGGAGGACGACCTTCGACGACCCGCCGCCCCCCTCCTCGTCGGTTCGCACGTCGAGAGCCGCCTGCGCCTGCTCGAGCTCGTGGCCGGCCACCTCGACCCCCGCTTCGGCCGCTTGCGCCGACTCCCCCAGACTCCGCACCTGGGTTTCGGACTGATCGAGTCTCTCCTGCGGTACGGCTCCCGCCTCCAAGAGCTCCCGGCTGCGGGCGAGCTCCTTCTCGGCCAGCGCGAGCTGGGAGCGCACTCGCTCTTCCTCGGAGCGTGCCCTTTCGACCGCCGCCCGGGCCGCCCGGACCCGCGCCTCGGACTCTCGCCGGGTGCGAGCGTCGAGCAGCGACGGCTCGGCCGGGGCGAAGACCGCCCTCACGGTCTCGCCCGCCACTACCCGATCCCCGGGCTCGAGCTCGATCCGGAGCACGCGACCGGCCACCGGGGCCGACACGACGTAGCGATGGCGCACCCGGGTCTTCCCCTCCTCCTCGAGGCTCACCTGGAGACCCCCCCGCCCGATGCGGACCACGTCCACCGGCTCGGCTCGCGGGTAGAGGGCGATCGCGAACAGGACGACCACCGCCGCGGCGATCGTCCCCCATACCAGCACACGGCGAGTTCCGGCTTTCATCTCACTCTCTCTCCCATCTCGCTCATTCCCTGGTCTTCAGCACCGCGATCAGATCCAACCGGTGGAGCCGCCGGCGCACGGCGAGCGCCGAGAGCAACGACGCGACGAGCACCGTGGCGGCGGACAGAGCGTACGTGCCCCGAGACACGACGAGCGGGATCCGGTAGACCTCCGTGTCGTAGGCCTGGGCGGTGAAGTATGCCAACACGTACCCGAGGCCCAGTCCGACCCCCGTGGCGACCAGGGTGAGCACCGCGAGCTCACCCAGCAGGATGTAGGAGATCTCGCCCCGGGTGAAGCCGATCACCCGCAGAGTGGCGAGCTCCCGGGCCCGCTCGGAAAGGGCCGTCCGGGCGTTGTTGTAGACGACTCCGAAGGCGATGATGATGGCGAAGACCACGTTGATCGTGCGCACGATGCCGACGT
>CAZIIB010000940.1:0-1795 GCA_964539125.1 uncultured Thermoanaerobaculia bacterium
TCACTTCACGGCCGGAGGCGCGCCCGACGGCTGGTCGTCGAGGGCCGAGCTCCTCGTCGTCTACGTCGTCATCGTCCTGGTCACCGTCCTGTCCTTCGCCACCCTTCCGCTCCTCCTCCGGCGCATCCCCGAAAGCCTCATCAACCTCCCGAGGAAGGACTACTGGCTCGCGCCGGAGCGGCGCGAGGAGACCTTCCGGACCCTCGGCGCGAGGATGCTCTGGTTCGGGAACGCCACCCTCATGCTCGTGAGCCACCTCATGGGCGTGACCCTGGCGACCAACCTCACGCCCCACCCACGGCTCGGCCAGGCCGCCACCCTCTGGCCTCTCGTCCTCTACCTCGCCTTCACCGCTTTCTGGCTGGTGAGCCTGCTGCGTCACTTCTACCGCAAGCCGCCCACGAGTCCGGCCGGCGAGGACCGGTTCGGAAGGGCGTAAGGGAACCGGACTCGGAGCTCCGGGAACTGGTCGGGCGGGGGTAGGGTCGAACCGGCAGGATGCGGTGCGCGACGAAGAGAGAGCAACTTGGGCACCGACCCCGCCGGCGTCAGATCGTGGCGGTGGGGCTCCTGGCTGCCGTCATGCCCTTCGTCACCCCCGCGGGCGGCGCCGGGTCGCGGGAGCCCTGGGTGCCCTTCGACTGCACGTCGGTGTCCGGACGAGCAGAAACCGAGACGGCCCCGCTCTCGGACGCCGAAGTGGTCCAGGCGTTCGAGGCCCAGGCACGTGCGCGGCTCCTCGGCGGCCCCTGGCGGGCCCTTCTCGACGAGGCCGCCCGCACCACCGCGGACGCGCTGAGCCTGGAGAATCTCCTCGCACCTCCCGCCCCAGGCGATCCCGACCGCTCCGCCCTGGCCGAGGGAATCCGAAAACACGCCCTCCAGTACCGCGTCGTCCGGGCGGTGAGCTGGAAGCGCTCCCGCTGCAGCGGGGAACCCGGTCGGCGGACGGCCCTCTACCTGGAGGCCCCGCTACCCTGCCAGCGCTTGAAGCGGGTGAGCGCCCTCCTCTCGGGCCGGGGCAAGCTCCTTTCCTATTGGATCGCCTGGACCGGGCCGTCCGGCAGCCGGCCCAAGCAAGAGCTCCCCACTCTCGAGGACGCCGAAGAGCGGCTCGCCGTCGAGGCCGGGGGCGAGGTCGCCGACGTCGAGTACATCCTCGCCGACGGCTACCCGAGCTGCTACGCGATCCCCTGCGTCGCGGCCCACCGCGGAAACACGCTCTACCTCCTCGAGGCCCGCGGCCGCGTGTTCGCCTTCCCCCTCGAGCCGCACACGCGGGAGGAAGCCTTTCCCTCTTCCGGCCGCCCCTGCATCGGCGCCCCCTGCCTCGGCGACCCCTGGGTCCTCCAGATCGGCGACAAGTGGCTCGCCGGCAGGCTCCTCTGCCCTTCCGCCCCGTCTGAAATGGGGCAACGAGGCCGCTCCTTGGCCAAGTGATCACCGGTGACTAACATGGACTCATGAGGGAGGCGAGCATCGAGCAGCTCAGGGCCAAGCTCCTCGAGTACGTTCGGTTGGCGCACGCCGGCGAGAGGATCCTGGTGACCGATCGAGACGAGGTCATCGCCGAGCTCGGCCCAGCGAGTCGCCGGCACTTGAAACCAAATTCGACCACCGAAGCGATCCTCGAGCAGCTCGCCGACTGCGGCCTCTTGACCCGGGCGAAGCAGCCGAAAATGGGGTGGGCCTGGAGGCCACTCTCTCTGGGGCTGCCGCGGAAGGTGAGCCGGGAGACCCTGAACGAGCTACGAAAGGACCGCTGACTGCCAGGTAGGCGACACCTACCTGGGGT
>CAZIIB010000941.1:0-1791 GCA_964539125.1 uncultured Thermoanaerobaculia bacterium
ACCTCCCGCGTCCCGTCCGCGAAGCCCTTGGTCAGCCGGTTCCCCGCCCGGTCCACCCCCTGTGCCAGGGTAGTTGTCGCCTTTGACCGTGCCTCGCCGTGGTCGTGAAGGCGGGGCAGTGGATGGACCCTGGGGGCGAGCAGGACGGAGCACGATGCCGTACTCGGAGGCCTTCAAGGCCCAGATGGTGAAGAAGATGCTTCCCCCGAATGGCTGGAGCGCGAGGGGGCTTTCGCAGGAGGTCGGGGTCCCGCAGTCGACCCTCTCGCGTTGGCTTCGGGATGTTCGTAGCCTTCCGGATGTGACGAAGCCCAAGGAGCAGAAGCGGAGCCCGAAGAAGTGGACCCCCGAGGAGAAGCTGCGCGTCGTAACCGAAGCGGCCCGGCTCTCGGACGACGAGCTCGGCGGCTTCCTCCGCCGCGAGGGCGTGCGAGAGGAGCAGCTCTCCGAGTGGCGTGAGGCCGTCGAGGAGGCGCTGCGAGGGTCGCCGAAGCGCCGGCGGGGCGCGGCCGAGGGCAAGCGCGTGAAGCAGCTCGAGCGGGAGCTTCGCCGCAAGGAGAAGGCGCTGGCGGAGGTCAGTGCGCTGCTGGTGCTCGAAAAAAAACTCGCGAAGCTGTGGGGGGACGAGGACGACGACACGAGCGGGAAGAACGAGAAGTGATCCTTGAGGTGATCGACGAGGCCGTGCACGCGGGCGCCAGGCTCGAGAAGGCGTGCGAGGGCACAGGCTTGAGCGTGAGGACGGTGCAGCGCTGGCGCCGCGGCCCGAAGGAGGATCTTCGCTGCGGGCCAAGGACGGCTCCGCCCAACAAGCTCACCACGAAGGAGCGGCGAAAGGTGCTGGAGATCCTGGATGCGCCGGCCTTCCGCGACCTGTCGCCCAAGCAGATCGTGCCTCAGCTCGCCGACCGTGGGCAGTACGTGGCCTCGGAGTCCACCATGTACCGCATCCTCCGCGCCGAAGGGCAGCTTGAGCACCGTGAGCGCTCGAAGCCGCGAACCCACCACCGCCCGACGCCGCACATGGCGACGGCGCCGGACCAGCTGTGGAGCTGGGACATCACCTATCTCAAGTCGTGCATCCGAGGCTGCTTCTACTACCTGTACATGGTCGAGGACGTGTGGAGCCGCAAGATCGTCGCCTGGGAGGTACACGAGACGGAGGACGCGCGGCTCGCCGCCGAGCTCGTCCGCAGCTCCTGCGAGCTTGCCGGCATCGACCCCCAGGGGCTGGTGCTCCACTCCGACAACGGGGGGCCGATGAAGGGCTCCACGATGCTCGCGACGCTGCAGCGCCTGGGGATCGTGCCCTCCTTCAGCCGGCCGAGTGTCTCCGACGACAACCCGTACTCCGAGAGCCTCTTCCGCACGATGAAGTATCGGCCCGCCTACCCGACGCGGCCCTTTGAAAGCCTGGCGCACGCCCGCGCTTGGGTGGCCGCCTTCGTCGCCTGGTACAACACCGAGCACCTGCACAGCGGAGTCGGCTTCGTGACGCCGGCCGACCGCCACGCCGGCCGCGACCAGGAGATCCTCAGGCACCGGAGGCTGGTCTACGACCGGGCCCGCAAGCGCCATCCGGAGCGATGGAGCCGCGAGATCCGGGCTTGGGTCTGGACGCCGGTGGTGCATCTCAATCCAGAGAAGACGGCAACGCGGGACGTAGAGGACCGGGCCCTCCCGTCTGCCGCTTGATGAACATACTTTGGGCGACAACTACCTTGACACTCACCGCCTTCGCGTCCGTCGAGGCGGTCGCGTCGTAGAGCTGATGGCCAGGGAGATGACGCG
>CAZIIB010000942.1:0-1789 GCA_964539125.1 uncultured Thermoanaerobaculia bacterium
TCTGGAGCCATCGTCAGGCATCGCGGGAGGCCATGCGAGCACAGCGGCCCGGAGGTGTCAACCGCCGGTGCGGCGGAGCTTGCCCGGTGCAACGGATCCGCGGGCCGCGGAAACCCGGTTTCCCGCTTTCGGCCTCGAGCTGCACTCTTAGGGAACACGTGACCAGGGCCGGCCGATCGAGCTCGACTCGAGTGGAGTCGACAGGGGCCGTGCCCTCGGGACCGGGACGAACCGAGCCCCGTCCTGCCCAGTGCGGTGGACTCCCGGCTGCCGCGGATCTCGAACCGCTGGACCTTGAAGGAGAGACCCATGCACCGAGCCGTCCACCCCGTTCACCGGAGCCGCCGTCTCGGCTTCCAACTCGCCCTGGCCGCCCTCCTCGCCGGTACGATCGCCCTGCCGGCCGGCGCGGCCAGCTCCGGCGCCAACCTCCAGCGCGACCCTTCGGCTCTGCCTCTGGAGCCGTCCTGCACGGTCAACACGGCCAAGGAGCTCTTCATCACCGACCTCTCGGTGGTGGAGGACTGCGTGCGCACCACCTGGACGGGCATCTGCCCGGTCCCCGTCCAGCCCGCGACCCGCGGGGCCTGGACCTTCGGCAAGCTGATCCAGGGCGTGGCCGGCACCACCGACCCGGCCAAGCTGAGCGCCTTCGTCCGGCGCTGGCTCAACCAGTGGAAGCAGAACGTCACCGTCAACCAGGACGAGATTCCCGCGCGCCCGAACATCCAGTCCGTGGTGATCGACCCCTGGGAGGCCGCCAGCGGCTCGACCACCCTGGACATGACCAAGGCGCCCTTCCGCCTGCTGGCGATCGTCTTTCGCTTCGACCTGCGCAACGCCTCCGGCGGCTACGGTGGGGTGAACACCGCCGGTGAGGGCCGGTTCGTCTTCGGCGTCCTCGACGGCAACGGCAACCCGCTGCAGTTCACGACGATCTTCGAGTACGGTCTCGACGTCTCCGAGTGCGCGGACATCCAGACCTGGGCCCAGGCGGCCCACGCCCTCGGCTCCCTGTCGTTCGGCGACGACTACAACGCGGCGCTCCAGTCGATCACCGATCAGTTCACTACCCTGGGCGCCTCGCCGAACAAGCTCAACGGCAGCGCCATCAACCAGGTCCGCACCGACGAGTTCGGCTTGGGCGTGTTGCCCTGGGAGCTCAGGGAGTTCCACCTGAAGACGGTCACGATCTCCATCAAGGAGCCGACTCCGGTGGCCCAGAGCACGACGGGCCCGTCGCTGGGCAGCAAGGCGCTCGCTCCGCCTCCGGGCAGCACCATCACGAGGGTCGACCTGGCCGAGGCGACGGTCGCCCAGACCCCCGACGTGGACCACCAGAAGCAGCAGATCCTCGCCGACTACATCAACACCAACGAAGCGGCCATCCTGGCCAACACGCACACCGTGCCCCTGAGCTTCCAGTCGACGCACTTCCGAGGCGCCGCGGCGCGCCACCTCGCCTTTGACTTCGGCTGGGACGGCCCGGGGTCGCCGTGCTCGAGCATCAACAACTCCGAGGCCCGGTTCAACTTCTCGCTGAACACCTGCAGCGGCTGCCACGGGGACGACACCGGCACTTCCTTCCTGCACGTGTTCCCCCGTAACCTGGGTGTCGCGAGCAACCTGTCGCAGTTCCTGACCGGCGGCCAGGCGACGGACGTCTGCGGCCTGAGCCACAACTTCGGGGATCTCGAGCGGCGCCGGCTCGACCTCTGCGTGCTCCTCGACGAGACCTGCACGCAGATCGAGCAGGAGCAGCCCGCGAACTTCGTCCACTAGGAAGCAG
>CAZIIB010000943.1:0-1786 GCA_964539125.1 uncultured Thermoanaerobaculia bacterium
CGAAGGCCGGGCCGGGGTCGGTCTTACGGCCGGGGGCGACGTCGGAGTGGCCGACCACGCGCTCCGGCGTGATCGCCGGGTAGACGCGGGCGAGGGTGCGGACGAGCTCGGCCAGGCGCCGGTACTGGACGTCTTCGTACGGGGTGTCGTCGGTGCCCTCGAGCTCGATGCCGACGGCGAAGTCGTTGACGGCGTCACGGCCTTGCCAGCGGGAGGTGCCGGCGTGCCAGGCGCGGCGGTGGAAAGGCACGTACTGGACGAGCTCTCCGCGCCGGCGGATCAGGGCGTGGGCGGAGACGCGGAGGTGGGCGATCTCGCGGAAGTAGGGGTGGGCGTCGGGGCCGTCGGTGGGGAGCTGGTTGGTGAACAGGCGGTCGATCCAGGGGCCGCCGACGTCGCCCGGGGGGAGCGAGATGCCGTGGACGACGACGAGGTCGATCTCGGTGCCTCGGGGGCGGTCGTCCTGGTTCGGGGAGGGGAGCTGGCGGGCCTCGCGGAGGAGGCCGGTGGCGGGGTCGAGGTGCATGGTGGCGGGGGTGAGTGTACGCCGAGGCGATGGAGAGCTGGCCCGGGAGGTGGGGGAAGGCGCCCGTCCTGAGGGACGGCGCGGGCGGGTCGGACCTCTGGGCGCTCGGGCCCGCGCCTCGGCACGGAACGCGCTTTGTCGCCTCGGCCTCCGCGGGGCCTCCGAGTGCGCGTTCCGTGACGCCCTCTGGACGGACGCCTTCCCCCCGCCTCCCTCCGTCCGGTGGCGGTTGGGCCGCACGGACCTTCTCGGAGGGGCGCCCCGTGCACGGGGCAACGAGCGGTCCGCGCCGAGCTCCGCTTCGGCCGACGGAGCCAAGAGCCGGACCACCTTCGCCCGCTGGGCCACCGGCGGGCGCAGTGCTAGGCTTGGGCCCGTATGGGTGAGATCGCGATCCGGGGGGCCGAGGTGCCGTTCGACGTCCGGTTGGGCGAGACGTTTCGGTGGGGTGACGAGGAGCTGTTCGACCTCTGCTCGCGCAACCCCGAGCTGCGGATCGAGCGGACGGCGGAAGGGAAGCTGATCGTGATGACGCCGGCGGGGTGGGAGAGCAGCCATCGGAACCTGGAGATCGCGCTGGCGCTGGGAGCGTGGGCGAAGCGCGACGGCACCGGCGTGGCGTCGGACTCCTCCGGCGGCTTCCTTCTTCCGAACGGCGCCATGCGCTCCCCCGACGCCGCCTGGGTCGTGCGCTCCCGGCTCGCCGAGATCCCGCCCGAAGCCAAGCGGCGCTTCTTGCCGCTCTGCCCGGACTTCGTCGTCGAGCTGCGCTCGCCCTCGGACTCCCTGGACGAGCTCCAGGCGAAGATGGAGGAGTACCGGGTGAACGGTGCCCGCCTGGGTTGGTTGATCGATCCCGAGGAGCGGAGGGTCTACGTGTACCGGCCCGAGCGCCCGGTCGAGGCTCTAGACCGGCCCGGGGAGGTCTCCGGAGATCCGGAGCTCCCCGGCTTCGTCCTCGATCTCGCCGCGATCTGGGAACCCGTCTAAGACACGACGTGGCGCCCTCCGCTCCGGCGGCGGGCACCCCCTGCATCCTGAATACGACACCTCACGGGAGGAACATCTGATGGAGATTCGCGATCTGGTCCTGGTCGACGGCGTCCGGACGCCCATGGGGGCCTTCAACGGCTCGTTCGCCGACGTCTCGGCCATCGACCTCGGGGCGCACGCCGCCCGGGCCCTGTTCGAGCGCCTCGGCCTCGACCCGGCCGAGGTCGACCACACGGTGGTCGGCAACGCCCTCCAGACCTCGGCCGA
>CAZIIB010000944.1:0-1778 GCA_964539125.1 uncultured Thermoanaerobaculia bacterium
TGGCGATGAACAGACCGAAGGCCGTCGTGTAGAGGGCCTGCTTGATGCCGATGGCCACCAGGCCCGGGTTCGACAGGCCGGCCTCGGCCAGGGCGTCGAAGGAGAGGATCATGCCGGTCACCGTTCCGAGGAACCCGAGGAGCGGCGCGACGTTGGCGACCGTCGCCAGCACCGTCAGACCCCGCTCGAGGCGGCCCATCTCGTACAGAGCGGCGTTCTCGATGGTCTTCTCGATCTCTTCTTTGGGCTGGCCGTACTTGACCAGGCCGGCCTTCATGATCGAGGCCACGGGGCCCCGGTACTGCTCGCAGATCTTGATCGCGTCGCGGACCGACCGGTTCACGAGCAGGGCCTTGCGGATCTTCGCGAGGAACTCGTTGACGTTGATCTTGGCCCGGCGCAGGGCGATGAATCGCTCGACGATGAAGGCCAGGCCCACGATCGAGAACCCGAACAGGAACCACATCACGATTCCGCCCGTGTTCATGACCTCGATTAGCGTGCCGCCGAAATTCTCCACGATTTCCTCCTCCTACGTGAATTGGACTCACCCGAGGTGAGCTGAGTTCCCGTGTTTCGCTTCCGAGGCGGGATCGCCGGGTGTACGGGAGCGAGTCTGTTCGACCGCCCAAGGCCGAAAGGGCGCGCCGAGAGGCACTTCAGCCGTCTCCACGCCGGCGGGTCGAGGCGGATGTTAGCATAGCGATTCGGCTAGCTTGTCCAGTCTATACCGCTGGGCGCAGCAGATCGCCACGGCGAGCGCGTCGCTCGTATCCTCCGCCAGCGCCTCACCCTCCAGCCCGAGGAGAAGCTGCACCATGCGAGCTACCTGCTGCTTGTCGGCTCGGCCGTTGCCGGTGACCGCGGACTTGACCTCGGCCGGACTGTACTCCACGATCTCCAGGCCGCGGCCGGCGAGGCCCGCGAGCAACGCCCCGCGAGCCTGGGCGAGGACGATCAGGGAGCGGGCGTTCATTCCGTGGAAGGGCGACTCGAGGGCGGCCAGGTCCGGCCGTACGCCGTCGAGAAGCTCCCCGAGGGACTCCACCAGGGTTGCCAGGCGCCGGCCGAGGGCGTGGCTCCGAGGGCTCGAGATTCTCCCCCAGTCCAGAGGAGAGAGCTTCGAGCCCCGCGTCTCCACCAGGCCGTAACCGGTGTGGAGGCTGCCTGGGTCGAGACCGAGGATCAACAAGGCGCCACTCGGGAGTCTTACTGTGCGGCGAGCACCTGCTCGTCCACCTCGAAGTTGGCCCACACGTTCTGGACGTCGTCATGGTCCTCGAGGGCGTCGATCATCCGCAGCACGGAGCCGGCCTGATCGCCCAGCTCCACGGTCGACTGAGGGATCATGGCGAGCTCCCGGATCTCCACCGGGATCTCGCGTGCCTCGAGATCGTCGCGCACCCGGTTGTAGTCCTCGGGCGAGGTGAACATCTCGTAGACGTCGTCCATGGCGATGTCGTCGACCCCGAGGTCGAGGGCGAGCTCCATGAAGGCTTCCTCGCCCAGGGCCTCGCGCTCGATGGCGAAGTAGCCCCGGCGCTCGAACATCCAGGCCACGCAGCCGCTCTCGCCCAGGTTGCCGCCGTGCTTGGAGAAGATGTGGCGCAGCTCCGAGACGGTGCGGTTGCGGTTGTCGGTCATGGTCTCGACCAGCACCGCCACCCCGCCCGGGCCGTAGCCCTCGTAGGCCACCTCCTCGTAGCTCTCGCCCTCGAGCTCACCGGTGCCCTTCTTGATCGCCCGGTCGATGGTGTCGTTGGGGACGTTGTCGGCCT
>CAZIIB010000945.1:0-1774 GCA_964539125.1 uncultured Thermoanaerobaculia bacterium
GCTCCTCAAACGGCACAAGGTGGCCGCCACCTCGATCGGCGGTTTCCTCCTGCTCGTGGCGGTGTTCACCGTCGTCGCCATATCTCTGCTGAGCCAGACGACCCGCGAGCGACGGCGGGCGGAGCGCGTGAGCGAGTTCCTGGAGCAGCTACTCACGCAGTCCGAGCCGGGGCACTCGCGAGGCAAGGACCTCACGGTCCGCGAGGTCCTCGACACCGGCCGCAAGAAGATCCTGTCCGGTCTCGAGCAGGAGCCCGACCTGCAGGGGGAGCTCATGGACACCATGGCCCGCGTCTACCAGAGCCTCGGCCTGTATGACGACGCGCGCTCCCTCTTCCAGGAGGCACTGGCGATTCGCAGGAGCGTGCTGGGCAACGACAGCCTTCAGGTTGCCAGGACGCTCACCGGCCTGGCCGGAACCATGCGGTCCCTAGGCGACATCGACGCGACGGAGCGACTTCTCCGACAGGCCCTGGCAATCCAGCGCGGCCACCACGCCGAGAAAGATCCGGAGTACATCAAGAGCCTCAATAACCTGGCCATCCTCTACGAGGAGCAGGAGAAGTACCACGAGGCGGAAGAGCTCCACAGGCAGGTTCTCGCCGCCAAGAGGCGCACCCTCGGCCCCGAGGATCCGGAGGTCGCCGTCTCGCTCCACAACCTGGCCAAGCTCCTCTACCTCCAGGGTGAATACGAAGAAGCCGAGACCTTGTACCGGCAGGCCCTGACCATCAGGGAACACCACTACGGAAAGCTCTCGCCGGAGGTGGCCCGGACCCTCAACAGCCTGGCGACCACCGTCGAGGCCCGCGGACGCCTCGACGAGGCCGAAGCGCTCTACCGCCGGTCCCTGGAGATCCGTCGGACGCTCTATCCCCAGGGCCATCCGGCGGTTGCCGTCTCCCTCAGCAACCTCGCCATGTTGCTTCAGGACCGAGGTGAGCTGGAGGCCGCCGAGCCCCTGTTCCGAGAGGCTCTCGCGATCATGGACCGGTTCCTCCCCGAGAAGCACCCGAGCCGCGCCGTGGTGATGCGCAACCTCGCGAGCCTTCTGACGGCGCGGGGGAAGGCTTCCGAGGCCGAGGGGCTCGCCAGGAAGGCGCTCGCGATCTTCCGCGTGTCCGGAGAGCCGGGAAGCTGGAGGATCCCGGACGCGGAGAGCGTCCTCGGAGGAGCCCTGGTGGGCCTCGAGCGCTACGACGAGGCCACGCCGCTCCTGCTCCAGGGCTATTCCCTTCTCCAGCAACTCCGGGGGGAGGACTCTCCGTACACCCAGCAGGCCCGCAAGCGACTCATCGCGCTCTACACCGCAACTGGTGACCCGGCGCGGGCCAGCCAGTACCGGACGGCGGCGGCTCCCTGACCTCCTTCGGGGGCGCCAGGTCGGGGCTTACTCCGGCGACGCTCCGCGCAACCGCGTCCGCAGGACCTCCAAGCCGAAGTCTGGAAGCCCCGCCGCCTCCCGCCCCTCCCCGTCCGAGGACTTGAGCAGGTCGAAGACGACTCTGCCGAGATCCTCGTCCGGCGCCTCGAGCAGACTCGAGAAGAGAGCCAACCCTCGGGAACGCAAGGCGGGAACTGCGGCGGCGGAGCGCGCCCAACCCCCGAGGATCTCCGAGAGGTTGGCGCGAAGGTGCGCCCGGAGGCGGCCAGGGAAAGGCTCACAGGCGGCGAACGCGGCCTCGACAAACTGCGCGAGGGCACCCGCCTCCTCTTCGTCCTCGGCCGCGAGCAGGATGCGGCTGCAGGTGAGCCGGCGCATCTCGGCCGGGTC
>CAZIIB010000946.1:0-1767 GCA_964539125.1 uncultured Thermoanaerobaculia bacterium
ACCCTCATCGTCAATGCACGAGACGGCAGCGGCCTCGCCCTGCTGCGGATCCGCCGCGACCTCTCGGAGAACCTGCGGCTCGACGCGGGGATCCAGCTCCCGTGGGGCGGGCGCGGCAGCGAGTACGGCGGCCTGGAGGCGTTCCCGGCCGCCGTCGGCGGGCCGTACCTCGCCCCCGGGCGCTGGCTCTGGGTGCGTCTCGCCCGCTACTTCTGAGCGCCGGCGGAGCCCTCCTTTCCCTGGATCACCGCCGTCGCCTCGTCGACCTGGGCCGCGAAGGCCTCGATCACGCCGGCGGTGGCCTCCACGTCGCCGGGGACCTGGCTCCACTCCCGCTGCTCGATCGCCTCGCGCACCGCGGGCAGGGTCTTGACCCCGTAGCCGGTGTAGAAGCCCGGGGCGTAGACGAAGTGGGTGAACCAGGGCCGGCCCGGCAGGCCCTCCTTGCGCGTCAAGGCGCGCTCGGAGCGGAAGAGGATGCCGTCGAGCTCGGTGCGGGCCCGGTCCGAGAGGCCCGAGAGGTCGCCCTCCCCGGCGTCGTAGGCCTTCTCGTAGGCGCCCACGCTCTTCTTCAAGGTGGCGAGGGCGTTCTCCAAGGGCGCGAAGTTCAGGTATGGCACCGGGTCCTCGCGCTTCGGCGGCAGCCAGGTCTCGGTGGGATCGGCCACGGCCTCGAAGACCTTGTCATCCAGACGCCGGTCGCGCTCGGCGGTGTCGTCGCGCTCCGTGTCGGCGAGCTTCTGGAGCTCTCCGACGTACTTGGCGACGACGGTGGAGAGATCCGGGAAGTAGAAGGGCACCACGTCGGCCTGGGCCAGCCGCAGGGTGAACCGGCCGCCGGTCTTGGCCAGGGCCACGCCGTAGGCGAAGCCCGGATCCATGAAGCGCTCGAAGTGGTCGATGGAGTCGTAGATCGAGTGGTACTGGCCGTAGTGGCCCTCCCCGCCGTAGCCGATGTTCATGGAGGCGATGCCCAGGTGCTGGAGGAAGGGCGTGTAGTCCGAGCCCGATCCCAAGGGGCGGATCTCGACGCCCTCCCGCTCGCGCAGCATCTTGCGGGTCTCCGCGTCGCCGTAGAGGGTGAGGAAGTCGCGGGAGCGCTCCAGGACCGAGATGCCCTTCTCCGGGTCGGGCACGTCGCGCGCCACCTGGTTGGCCAGCTTCTCCAGGGTGTGGGAGCCGCCCATGAAGAGGAAGCCGCGGGAGTTGGAGTCGGAGTTGATGTAGGCGACGGCCTTCTCGCGCAGCTCGTCGGCGTGGGTCTCGGCCCACTCCACCGAGCCCAGGAGCCCCGGCTCCTCGCCGTCCCAGGCCGCGTAGATCAGGGTCCGCCGGGGGTGCCAGCCGCTTTTCACCAGCAGGCCCACCGCCCGCGCCTCGGCGAGCACGGCGACCTGGCCGGAGATCGGGTCGGTGGCGCCGTTGACCCAGGCGTCCTGGTGATTGCCGCGGATCACCCACTGGTCGGGGTACTCCGCGCCCGGCATGCGGGCGATGACGTCGTAGATCGTCTTCAGGCTCCAGTCGAAGGCGAGCTTCAGGTGCACCTTCGCCGGCCCGGGCCCCAGGTGGTAGGTGAGGGGCAGGGCGCCCCGCCAGTCCTCGGGCGCCACCGGCCCGCCCATGGCCGCCAGGAGCGGCTGGGCGTCGCCCCAGGAGATGGGGAGAACCGGGATCTTGGTCAGGGTCTTCGCCTCGTCGAGCGGCAGGCGCTTGGCTTCCGCCGTGGCCCCCACGCCGGGCGTGAGCGGATCGCCCGGGTAGAGG
>CAZIIB010000947.1:0-1767 GCA_964539125.1 uncultured Thermoanaerobaculia bacterium
ACATCAGTTCTGAGTGTAGCTATGTCGTTCACTGCGTTCACTCCACAACTACCATCCAGTTTATAATTTTCTTTCCGGGACATAAAAGAAATCCGCCTGCCTCGTCTCATTTAAATGAAGACGGGTGCACCTCTGTCCGTACCTTGCCTTTTGAAGACCTAAAAAATTTTGCGTTAAAAAAATGTATGAGTGAAGCGTTGAAAAATAAAATCTGTCTGAGGAGCGAAGCGACGAGTTATTTTATTTTAGCTGAACGAATAACATTTTTAGCAAAAGTTTTTCAGTCTTGATTCTTTGTAACTTTCTTATCAAGAAGAAAGTTAAAGGGAAAAAAATGCAGCCTCGATCTTTTGCCTACTGAAGGCCTGCCTACCGCAGGCAGGTTGATTACTGCCTAATTGTCCCGCCTTTGGCGGACTGGCGCCCGCCCTCCGCACAGCCTCCATTTCGCTTAATTGTACATTGTTATGCAATTCTTTATGTTAATGCCAAGTCATTACATTTTGCTCTGCATAATAATACGAAAGGATAATTGCAATGGGCGATAAAGGCGGTAAGAAGGATAAGAACAAAGATCAAAAACAGAAGCAAACTAAAGATTCGCAAAAAGCAAAAGAACAGTTAGCTAAGCAACCAAAAAAGAAACAATAAATATTAACGGTTTTCTTTTCGTCACTAACTTCCTTCTTCAGCTTATTAGCCAATAACCTTGAAGTTCTCAAGCCGTGGTAATCAATTGATCTGTGTCGGTGTAATCCTAACCTATTCTTCACTTTTATATTCCAAAATGTCTCCAGGTTGGCAATCCAATGATTTGCAGATTGCTTCTAATGTTGATAAGCGTATTGCTCTTGCTTTTCCGTTTTTTAATATGGAAAGATTAGCCATAGTTATTCCCACCTTTTCTGCAAGTTCTGTAACGCTCATTTTTCGTTTAGCCAGCATTACATCAATGTTGATTATAATTGACATAATTGTTCCTTTAGACCGTTAGATCGTTTTCTGATTTCATATCCACAGCATTTTGGAGTATCTTTTGAAAAACAGCAGTTGCAGTTGCTATAACAGCAGCTGTGAAAGATAGGATAATTCCAAGCGTCGTCGGCCCTGCTGGATCATCACCTTGCTCAAAGAAATGGATGAAAAGTACTGCCGATACAATAAAACCGATAAGAATAAGTGAAGCAAATTTCATATTCTTTAGTGTATTAACAGCGCCTTTGGTAAAAACTTTATTAGCATCAATGAAGTTTAATAATTTGAATGCCTGGTATAACCCAACAAAAAATGCGATTGAAGCTATATACACAAAGATAATTAAAGGATCTGTATAAATACTGATGAGATCTAAGTTAGCAGCTCTTCCCTCAGTTTGAGGAAACCAAAGCATACCGGCAAGTGTGCCGATTGCAATAAGACAAAGGACAAACCTTAAGAATAATGTTGAACCTTTTTTCATAAAAAGACCTCTTTATATTGGTAGGAGTAAAATAATTATATATTTATCGTTTGTCAATATATTTATGTTGATATTCAATAATTAGTTACTCTTTTTCAGTGTAAAGTAAATTATTCAACTTTAATTTTTTATGATTATTTTGCCTACTGAGGTCTGCTTACTGCCTACTGAATCTCAAAATCCCCGTCACTCAAATTATATCACTACTTAAAATTTTTTCTTCGCACATAAAAGAAATCCGCCTGCCTGCCTTGTCTCATTTAAATGAAGACGGGTGCACCTCTGTCCGTACCTTGCCTTTTGAAGAC
>CAZIIB010000948.1:0-1765 GCA_964539125.1 uncultured Thermoanaerobaculia bacterium
GGAAGGTGGGAAGGGGATCGAGGGGTTGCGGAGGAAATCAGATCATTTTCCAGAGGAACTGGGCCTTGGCCATGCGGCGCAGGATCAGGCGCACCCGGTAGGTGTACGCCCGCCGCGTGCTCCCCGGATGCCAGTCGTCCGGGTTGGGAAGCCCCGCGGCGAGGGCCGCGGCCTGGGGTTCCGTGAGCTCAGCGGCCGAGCTTCCGAAGTAGTGGCGCGCCGCGGCCTCCGCGCCATAGATCCCCGGCCCGAGCTCCGCCACGTTGAGGTAGATCTCGAGAATCCGGCGCTTCGAGAGGTCGTGTTCGAGCTGGACGGTGAGGAGCGCTTCCTTCGCCTTGCGCAGTGGGTTGTACGACGGCGTCAGCCAGAGGTTCTTGGCCACCTGCTGGCTGAGCGTCGAGGCGCCGCGCGGCAGCCGGCGCTCCTTCCAGGCGTCGGCCAGGGCCTTCTTCAGCTCCGCCGTGTCGAAGCCGTCGTGAGAGAAGAAGTTGATGTCCTCGCCCACCAGCACGGCCCGCTTGAGATGGGGCGAGATCCGGGAGTACGGCACCCACCGCCACGAGACCGTCCGGCCGGTCCGCCGTTCCCAGCGCCGCATGAACGCCGTCTTGCCCGGCGCCTCGCGGGCGAGGGCCGCGACCTCGGGCCAGGTCACCGCCTCCCAGCCCACCCCGGCGAGGCCGAGGGCGAGGAGGATGAGCGCGGCCCGGACACACCCGCGGCGGCGGGCCGGGACCGGGGGCGGCGCCTGCTCCACCACCGGCGTTGTCGGGCCGTGCGGAAGCCCCTCCTCCCCGGCCGGCGAGCCGGGCTCCTCCGGGCTCGGAGAGTCCTCCTGGGGCTGCGGCTCGGGCGTCGGCTCGTGCCGGGGCTCGAGCTCGCTCTCGGGTTCGGACGCGTCGGGATCCATCGACCAGGGCGTACGATACCCTGATGGGCTAGAATCCTCGCGATGAAGCTTCCCCTCGAACACCGCCAGCCCATCCGCGACCCGGAGGTGCTGGAACGGATGCGGATCGCCTTCGACCTCTATCAGACGGCCGAGGAGATGAAGCGCCAGCGCCTCCGGCGCCGGAACCCCGCGGCTACAGAGCAGGAGATTGAAGAGGGCATCCGGGCGTGGCTCGCCGAACGTCCCGGAGCCGAGCACGGCGACGGGTTCGGCGTGCCACGAGCGACCAAGACGCGTCCCCGACTCCACCTGGGCGGAACTGGCCCGATGCGCCGTGGACGCCGGTCACGAACCGAAGGAGGTGGCCGAGGCGGCCTACCGGCCCCCCTGGACGATCTCCGGCCACGGGATCGAGCACTGGAGCCAGTGGCAGGCCGGTTCGAGGCGCTCCTGAAGGACGCCGAGGGCCGGCTCCGCGACGTCGCGCTCCACGGCCTGGAGATCGCGGAGGGCAAGCTCGCGGCCATCCCGCAGATCGCCGAAGGCGCCGGCATCCGCCAGGACTCGGAGCTGGAGGCCGCAGTTGTGCCCGGACGCTGGCGCAGGCTCAAGGGAGTCGGGCTCGTGAGATCGGCCGATGGTACGATGGCACGAGCCGAAATCCACTGGTACGAAGCCCACGGCATCGGCCGCAAGAAGATGAAGATCAAGCGTTTCCTGGATTGATCATGGCGACCTCATCCAACCTCCTCATCTGCGTCGCCGGCGAAGGCGCCGAAGATCTGCAGATCCTCAAGATCTATCGGCGCCTACCGGACGAGGCCGCCGAGGCGCGAGGCTTCGTTCGAGTCATCGACGACTCCGGTGAGG
>CAZIIB010000949.1:0-1765 GCA_964539125.1 uncultured Thermoanaerobaculia bacterium
GCCTGTCTAGCCGAAGCCACGTCAGGAGAGGAGCTCAGTCGAATGGCAACCTACGTCTACGCCTTCGGCGGCGGCAACGCCGACGGCGACGCATCGCAGAAGCCGTTGCTCGGGGGCAAGGGCGCCGGGCTGGCCGAGATGGCCCGCCTGGGGATCCCGGTGCCGCCGGGCTTCACCCTCACCACCGAGGTCTGCACCTACTTCCAGGAGCACGACAAGGGCTACCCCGAGGACCTGAAGCCGGAGGTCGAGGCCGGCCTGCGGCTGGTCGAGGAGCTCCAGGATCAGCGCTTCGGCGATCCGGCAAAGCCGCTCCTGGTCTCGGTCCGCTCCGGCGCCGCCATCTCCATGCCCGGGATGATGGACACCGTCCTCAACCTGGGACTGAGCCGGGAGATGGTCGCCACCCGGATCGCCGCCGGCGAGGACGCGCGGTTCCTGTACGACGCCTACCGGCGGCTCCTCACCATGTATGGGGACGTGGTCCTCGGCGTGGCCCATGGCGAGTTCGAGGAGATTCTCGAGATCACCCGGGCCGGGGAAGGCGTGGACACCGATCCCGAGCTCTCGGCCGAGGCCCTGGCGCGGGTCGTCGACCAGTACGAGGAGCTGATCGAGAGAGAGACCGGCTCGCCCTTCCCCCAGGATCCCCAGGACCAGCTCTGGGGCGGCATCCGGGCCGTGTTCGAGAGCTGGAACAACAAGCGGGCCCGCGAGTACCGGCGCCTGAACCACCTCCCGGACGACATGGGCACGGCGGTCAACGTCCAGGCGATGGTGTTCGGCAACCGCGGCTCGGACTGCGCCACCGGCGTGGCCTTCACCCGCAACCCGGCCACCGGCGAGCCGGCCCTCTACGGCGAGTACCTGGTCAACGCCCAGGGAGAGGACGTGGTCGCGGGTACCCGCACCCCCCGCTCCATCCGGGGAACCGGCGAGGACCCGGGCATGTCGTCGGACTTCCCGCACGCCTACGAGCAGCTCTCGGAGGTGGCGAGGACCCTGGAATCCCACTTCCGGGACATGCTGGACCTGGAGTTCACCATCGAGGGCGACACCCTCTACATGCTCCAGACCCGTACCGGCAAGCGCACCGGTCCGGCGGCGGTGCGCATCGCCGTGGACATGGTCGAGGAGGGGCTGATCGAAACCCGCGAAGCCCTCTCCCGGGTCGAGCCGCGGCACCTGGTCCAGCTCCTCGCTCCCGAGTTCGACGAGGAGGAGCGGCGGCAGGCCGTCGCGGTCGGCCGCGATCTCGCCCGGGGCCTGCCCGCCGGTCCGGGCGCCGCCTCGGGGAGGATCGCCCTCGATGCCGACCGGGCCGTCGAGATGGCCAAGGACGGGCCGGTGCTCCTGGTTCGCGAGGAGACCTCGCCGGAGGACATCGTCGGCATGCACGCCGCGGTGGGCATCCTCACCTCGCGGGGCGGGATGACCTCCCACGCCGCGGTGGTCGCCCGCGGCCTCGGCAAGCCGTGCATCGTGGGCGCCGGCGAGATCACGGTCGACGAGCGCGCGGGGGAGGTGCGAGTGGGCGAGGTGGTGCTCCACGAGGGCGACGAGCTGTCGATCGACGGCACCACCGGCGAGGTGATCGCCGGCGCCGTGGCGACGCGGGAGTCGCAGATCCTGCGGCACCTGCTCGAGGGCGGCGAGGCGAGCCCCGCGGCCGTCGCCTTCGTCGAGGTCCTGGGCTGGGCCGACGGCGAGCGGCGGCTCAAGGTGCGGGCCAACGCCGACACCCCGGAGGACGCCCGCGCCGCGC
>CAZIIB010000950.1:0-1763 GCA_964539125.1 uncultured Thermoanaerobaculia bacterium
TATAGATCGATAACCGTAAAGCCCATGCCGTGAGCAGCACGATCACAACGATGGCGCGCACGCCGAGCGCATGCTGTTCCACGGCGAACACGACCGCGGCCGCCACGAAGAACAGCGGCCAGAGACTATCGACGAAACTGACGCTGCGTCGCACGAGGCTGAACGCCCATGCCACCAATCCGATGGTCAACAGGACGCCCAAAGCCGTGAACCAGGGCTGGAGCATCATACGCGCTCCTCGAGCCAGACCCTGCGCGGCCCCGGCATGCCGTCAAACATCTCGGATAGCCGCAACAGGGCGGGCAGGATGACGGCCCAGCCAACGGCCAGCGCCACGAGCGCCGGAATCCGCTCGACGAGAGCGATACCGCCGAACTCCTCCCCGGCAAGGTAAGCTGCCGGCCCGCCGAGAAGACCGAAGATGGCGGCAAGCTGGACCCTGCCCCTCAACCAGCGCATCGACACGTTCAGCGTCGTCGCGAACAGCATCCACATCGTAATGATCCAGTACGGTGCCAGCGCACTCGCGAATGTGCCCGAAGGATAGGCCACCCAGCCGGCAGCCACGAGCAGGCTGTCGAACGTGGCTCCGATAAGTGCACAGACAAACACAAGGATGAGTTCGTCGAACGGCTTGCGTGCCGCCCGGAAATGGATGAGCAGTGCGATGAGCACGACCAGCGGCCCGAGCCACGGCATCTGCCGGGCACCGCCGACGACAGACGACAGCCACCCCATCTGAAAAGCCGCAAAGTTGAGTAGAAGCTGCATGTCAGCGCGCAGACCTGCGGAACAAATAATGCCCGACGAACCACTCGTTACCCTCGTCGTAGTCGAACAGTTCCGAGCAGGCCATGAAAAAGATGCGCCAGCGCTGCCACCACAGCGACGCGTGATCTTCGCCATAACATTCTGCGAGCACGGGCATGATCGCTCGCTCGTTCGCGTCCATTCTCCGCAGCCATGCGTCGCACGTGCGTGCATAGTGACGGCCGTTCCAGTGCCAGCGTTGCTCGATGTTGAGGTGCTCGGCGAATCTCAGTGGAATGTCGGCGCTGGGCATCATTCCGCCGGAGAAGAAGTACCGGCTCATCCAGTCCGTCGGTCCCTCGTCCAGGTACTCATAGGGCGTCGTGCGGTGACAGAAGATGTGTATGAAGAAGCGGCCGTCGGGCAGCAACCAGGTAGCTACGCGCCGGAACAATTCGCGATAGTTGCGCATGTGCTCGAACATCTCGATCGACACGACGCGATCGAATTGCCGGCTCGTCGTGAATTCGTTCATGTCGGCAAGGATCACCTCGACGTTATCGATGCCGCAGGCATTCGCCCGCGCCAGGATGTATTCCCGTTGCGATCTCGAGTTCGATACCGCCGTGACGCTGGCGTGCGGAAAGTGCTCCGCGATCCATAACGACAGGGAGCCCCAGCCGCAACCCAGATCGAGGATTTGCATTCCGTCTTCGATCCCCGCACGGCGGACCGTGACCTCCAGCGCCGCCGCTTCCGCTTCTGAGAGATTGCCCACATCGGCCGGCCAGTAACAGCAGCTGTACTTGAGATGGTCACCCATTACCTGCTCGAAGAAGCGGGCCGGCACTTCGTAGTGCTGCTCGTTCGCGAGGGCAGGCGCCGGGGCGACCGGCGAGTCATTCATCAACGCCACGAAGCGGTTTGTCCTGTTGGCGGCCGCTTCCATATCGCCTGCATGTATTTCCTTTCGCTTTGCCTCGAGAAGCCTGCGAATGGCGGCACGGATAACC
>CAZIIB010000951.1:0-1757 GCA_964539125.1 uncultured Thermoanaerobaculia bacterium
AGGACCTGCTGCGGCGGACGCTCCGCTACCTGGGCTACGACGTGACCCAGGTGATGAACCTGACCGACGTCGACGACAAGATCATCGCCGCGGCTCACGAGACGGGGGTCGGGATCCGCGACTACACGGCGCCCTACGTCGAGGGCTTCTTCGCGGACCTGGACACGCTGCACGTCGAGCGGGCCGAGCGCTACCCGCGGGCGACGGAGCACGTGGACGACATGATCGGCCTGGTCGAGCGCCTGGTCGAGCGCGGCTACGCCTACGAGAGCGACGGCTCGGTCTTCTTCCGCATCGCGAGCGATCCCGACTACGGACGCCTGTCGCGCATCGACCTCTCCCAGGTGCGCCGCGGCGAGCGGGTGGCGAGCGACGAGTACGACAAGGAGGATGCCCGCGACTTCGTGCTCTGGAAGGCCGCCAAGCCGGGCGAGCCGTCCTGGGACAGCCCCTGGGGACCCGGGCGCCCCGGCTGGCACGTGGAGTGCTCGGCCATGAGCATGAGGTACCTGGGCGACACCTTCGACATCCACACCGGCGGGGTCGACAACGTCTTTCCCCACCACGAGAACGAGATCGCCCAGAGCGAGTCGGCCACCGGCGAGCCCTTCGTCCACCTCTGGCTCCACGCCGAGCACCTGGTGGTCGACGGCGAGAAGATGGCCAAGAGCCTGGGCAACCAGTTCACGCTCTCCGAGCTCCTGGAGCGCGGCGCGAGCCCGCGGGCCCTGCGCTACCTCTTCCTCTCCGTCCACTACCGCCAGAAGCTCAACTTCACCTTCGAGTCGCTGGAGGCGGCGGGCAAGGCCCTGGCGCGGATCGACGAGATGCGCTTCCGGGTCGAGCACGCCCCCGAGGCGGCGAACGGGGTGTCGAAGATCCGCGCGCCGGCGGAGCGCCTGGGCGAGGAGCTGGCCGCCGCCCTGGCCGACGACCTCAACGTCTCGAAGGCCCTGGCGGCCCTGTTCGGCTTCGTCAAGGAGGCCAACGTGGCGGTGGAGGAGGGGCTGGCCGAGGGAGACCGGGAGCGGATCCGGGCGGCTCTGGCCGACGCCGACCGGGTCTTCGGCGTGCTCGACCCGGCCGAGTGGGAGGAGGCGGGCGCGGGCGCGGACGACGACGCCGAGATCGAGGACCTGGTCCGCCGCCGCGAAGAGGCGCGGGCGGGCAAGGAGTGGGCGGAGGCGGACCGGCTCCGCGACGAGCTCGCGGCCCGGGGCGTGGTCCTCGAGGACACGCCCAGCGGCACGCGCTGGAAGCGCAAGTGAGCTTCCGGCGCTTCCTCTCCGGACCCCACAACCGCGCCAAGGGCGCCAGCGCAGAGGAGCGGGCCGCCGCCTGGCTCCGCCACCGGGGCTACCGGGTGATCGCCCGAAACGTCACGAACGCCGGCGGCGAGCTCGACCTGGTGGCGCGCGAGGGCGACACCCTCTGCTTCGTCGAGGTCAAGGCCCGCAAGAGCGGCCGCTTCGGCCCGGCGGTCCTGGCCGTCGACGCCGCCAAGCGCGGCAAGCTCGCCCGCGCGGCGAGCGCCTACCTGGCCCAGCGCCCCTGGGACGGCCCGGTCCGCTTCGACGTCCTGGGCCTCGACCTGGTCGAAGGCCGGGTCGAGTACACCCTGCTGCGCGACGCCTTCCAGGTGGAGGAGTAGGGTCCCAGAACGACGAACGCCCGGCGCGCGCTGCGCCGGGCGGATCCAAGAAATCCTGCGTCGGACTTTCAGAGGAATGGAGCGGGAAACGGGATTCGAACCCGCG
>CAZIIB010000952.1:0-1755 GCA_964539125.1 uncultured Thermoanaerobaculia bacterium
CCACCGGCTTGCGCTCATTCTGGCTCAGTTGTTTGCGGGTGGCGGCACGGCGCAGGCCGACCGCCACGTCCGGGGCCCGGCCTGCCAAGACGGCGGCGGCCCGATCCTGGACCCAGATCTCGCGCTCCTGCGGCTCCTCCGGATGGAGCGCATGACCGGCCTTCCACAGGTACTCCAGGACATGGACGAAATCCTGGACCACGATGATGTCCACCTTGTAGCGTTTGGCGGCGGCATAGACCTGGCGGAGAAGCTCTTCCTGGCCGTCGCTCAGCACCACCCATTGCAGCCGCTGGTCCGGATCACGCCGTATCGCCTCCTCGAAGCCTTCCTCGATCACCGCCTTCAGATCGGCTTCAACCCGGGCCCAGGTGCGCTTGTTGATGGGTTGCGGGCGCTTGTGCTCAGGCCGGCGCTCAGGGTCAAGAATCTGTTCCGGGGTACGCGGGTAGGGGGCAATCTCGTACACCGAGACCACGGTGGCCATCCGCTTGCGGTGGCTCTTCTCCCCGGGACTGAGGCGGGTCTGCTGCTTACGCGCCTCCTGCTCCATGGCCCTGCGGGTGGCCGCGCGCAGGCCATTGGGATGCATCACAATGCCCTTGCCATCCGCGGTGATGACCAGGATCCCGGCATCCCCTTCACCGCCGCCAGCATGCACTCGCGGCTGGTCGTAAAAGGCATCGAAGTCCTGACTCAGGTGCACGGCCACCTCTTCGCTCTGCCGCTTCGCCATCTGCCCGCCTCCCGAACGCTCCAGATGCGCAACCGCCTCATCAAACGAGCCTTGAATGACCTCCTCCACAAGCGCCTCCCGCAGTCCATGCGAGTACTTGTCCGGCGGCAGGTTCAGCTCTGCATCCAATGGGAAGACACTCTCCAGACCCCGGGCCCCATAGCCTCGGCGGGTGACCCTCACCTCTCCGAAGCGGGTCTCCAGGCGGCGTTGGCAACCCGCGCGGCAGTGTGTTCTGGGCAGACCGTCCTCACCGATCACCTGCTCCCGAATCGGCTCTTGCGCACTCCTCTGATCCAGGTGCGCTTGAGTCAGTCGCCGCAACAGCTCCATTCCTTCGCTCTGTATCACAGCCTCCACTTCTCCGTGCGTCAGCCCCTGGGTATCCGGGTGCTTGAGAGTGCCAACGAGTTGCTCGAACTGCTCGCGGGCACCGACGTAGTGGCTATCGATCTCGGCGCTGGGATTCGGGTAACATGGCATCGAAGGGCTCTCCTGGGTAGGGTGCATAAGATTGCTGTCTCATGTTTCATACCCCAAAAGAGGCCACTTCTTCAACTTCCTCCCGCTGCCACCTCGCTAACCTGTTGTTTCTCCTACGCCTGGTGTCGTTACAAAAGAGCCGCACCCATAGACAACCATGGAGGGCGGATCTGGTACGATCCGAACCCTGAAGGTGGTGCCATCTTTCGATTCACGTTAAGGAAAGCTGGTTAATGGGGAATATGCAGGAGCAGACCGTCTTCGTCGTTGATGATGATGATGCGGTGCGCGATTCGATAAAGGAACTGGTCGAGTCCGTAGGTCTGCAGGCGAAGGGCTATGACTCCGCGCTCGCGTTCCTGGATAGCTTTGATCCACAGTGCGCCGGCTGCCTGGTACTCGATGTGCGCATGGCCGGGATGAGCGGCCTGGTACTGCAGGAGCGGCTCAACGAACTGGAGGTGTTGATTCCGGTCATCGTGCTCACGGGGCACGGTGACGTCCCGATGGCGGTACAGGCGATTGGAAACGGTGCC
>CAZIIB010000953.1:0-1753 GCA_964539125.1 uncultured Thermoanaerobaculia bacterium
ATAAATGAGCCACAGATCACCCAGCGTGATATTCGTCTCTATCACAGCAGATTCAATATAGTTTATTTTGACATTTAACCCGCTGGATGCCTGATCGCTGATTAGCAGGTCGGGTTGATTCGCGCGAAAGGAGATGAGATCGGAGTAGAAGGTCGCAGGCGGAGGTTGAAAGTCAAGGGTGTCTGCTAATGACGATTGTCCCAACAGGATGGCAATCGCTTCGTCCGCCGTCGTCACACCGGGGCGGATGCCCATGAAACATGGCGCAGGGCAACCATCTGGCTTCAGGAAGGCACGCAGGTCGTGGTCGTCGTAGGGCTGGGCGCGAATCAGGGCAATAGGCAGCAGAGACAGCAGCGTCAGCAAGAATGCCCAACGAACATGATAGCGTATCATAACCTGACTCTGCCGCAGATTCCGCACATGGCTAGTCTTTACATCTCACGTCTGCTGCTGTTTTTTGATATTGCTCAGGGGTATCTGATAGAAAATGTATCTCAACTGTGTGGAAATAAACATCTTGCTGTGAGGCATTTCCCCAAACTCTGACCTGAGTGCATAACTAATGGATAAACGAATTAAAAGATACCTAACCCAAGCGGGGTATAGGCATCCATGAAATTGGTCGAAAACAGCGTATGGTTCAGATAAGTCTCAAAACGTTCGATCAAAGGTTGGAACTGGCGATAAGTGTGATTGTGACTGATGGCATCGCGTGCCCGTTCCCAGACATGTTCTTGTGGGTTCAAGTCGGGGCAGGCAGGCGGGAAGTAGAGCACCTGTAAGCGGTCGGTCTGTTCAATCAAGTCAGTCACTTCCCCAAAATGCCAGGGCGCACGATCCAGCAGGAGTAAAATGGGCTGTGGATAGAGCATCAACAACAGCATCAGGAAATTGGTGGTCAACGCGCTGGTCGTTTCCGGTGCTGAGAAGGCGATTTCACGACCATCGCGCAGGTTCAATGCACCATAGAAATGCATGTGGTCACGCTGGGGATGCACCGCCACAATCGGTGTTTGCCCCACGGGTGCCCAGACCCGTGTCAGGGTGGCCTGAAAGTAGAGGCTCATCTGATCCATCGCTAGGATTACCCCGTCAGGATGATCTTGCAGAAAATCGATCACTTTTTTTCCAATTCGGCTTCGAAATCAGCCACCGTTTGCTGATCGGGCCGCGACCGGTAGACCTTTTCGGTGCGCTGATAGCTCAACCCACATTCATGCAGCAGCGTCCGATACGAGTCAACCGTGCGGTATTCGACTTCATACCAGGCTTTCACCACGATTTGCAGGTCGCTCACCGTCCAGAACTGTCCCTGACTGATGCGGGTGTCCGGTGCGATCACCTGATCGGGTCGGTACTGCTCAACGCGCTGCTTCAAATCCGCCCGCTGCTCACGGCTCAGTTTGAGCGCATTGTCCCCCTGCCAGTGCGATTTCAAACCGTCCAAACCCGCCTGTTGATATTTCTGGGTCCACTTGCGGATACTGCGCTCATCACAGCCGACCAAGGTTTCGATCACCCGGCGCTCCATTCCGCTGCCGTACAAGCGCACCGCTTGCAACCGTTTGAGTTCATGAGCATTGCGGGTCTTGGCTTCGGTTTGCTCAAACTGCTCCCGTTCTTGTTCACTGAGTTGAAATTGTCGTTTTGCCATACCCTGATTTTACATCAGGAATCTTCTTTTTCACTTATCCATAACGTACAAGCTGGGGAAAAAGCCTAGTTATGGGTTAAGTATGAAGACCCCAAA
>CAZIIB010000954.1:0-1751 GCA_964539125.1 uncultured Thermoanaerobaculia bacterium
GGCTCGGCGAGGGCGAAGTCCGCGCCCGGGGCTCCGGTCCCCGCTTCGACGACCTTGCCCCGGATCACTCCGTAGCTATCCAGGGCGAAGTCAATCCCCGAGACGGCGGTGTCCAGCGGGACCTCGATCGGCGTCCCGCTGGAGAGATCGCAGTCCGGCTGGCAGGGCACGTCGTCCCAGACCTCGTCTCGGTGGTAGCCGGAGTAGTCAAAGGTCCTCAGGTGGTAGGCGCCCGGCGGCAGGGTGAGCCGGTAGGAGCCGTCGGCCGCCGTGTTCGTGAAGGACGCACCGACCTCGATCCGGACGTAGAACAGGGGGTCTCCGGTGAGGGCTTCGGTGACGATGCCGGAGATCGTGCCGTACGGTGTCAGTTGAAAGTCGATGCCGGTCGTCGAGGTGCCGGCGGTCACACCGATGGGATCGCCCGCCTTCGGGTCGCAAGACGGCCCGCAGGGCATGTCGTCGTACACCTCGTCTCGGTGGCTGTCCGAGACCGCCACCACCGTGTAGTCGTCCGAGGGAAGAGCGACCAGGGTGTACTGGCCGTTGACGTCGGTGAGAGCGGAGCCCGTCAGGGAGTTGAACGGGTTGTAGGCGTCGAGCCGCGCTCCGGACACCGGCGCCCCGGAGGAGGCGTCGGTGACGGTGCCGGAGATCGTGCCCAGCCGCAGGAGTGCGAAGTCGATCCCGGACGTCGTGCCGTTGTAGCTCACCGTCACCGGCGTGCCGGCCGTCACGTCGCAGGTGTTCGGACACGGGACGTCATCGTAGATCTCCGGCTGGTAGGTCGTCTCGTAAGTGAGGTTGTTGCCGGAGGCGCGGACGAAGTAGCTCCCCCCCGGCAGGGCGCCGACACGGTAGCTGCCGTCGGTCTGGGTGTAGGCGCTGGCGACGAAGCTGCCGCTCTCGTCGTACACGCTCACGTTCCCACCGCTCACCGGATCGCCACTCGGGTCCACGGTGACCGTGCCCGAGATCGCGCCCGGCTCGTCCAGGGCGAAATCGATGCCGGAGAGGGTGTGGCCGGCCGAGACCAGGAGCGGAGTCCCCGCCGTCACGTTGCACGATCCGTCGCAAGGCAGGTCGTCGTAGACCTCGCTCCGGTGATCGGCCGCCTCCGCGGAAAGGTAGTACGTGCCGGCCGGGAGGTCGGCGAGCTCGTAGCTGCCGTCGGGGCCGGTCGCGACCGAGTCGAGGAAGGTGCCCGCGTTCGAATAGAGGTCGAGGAAGGCCGAGAGGGGGTCGCCGGTGCCGGCGTCGGTCACGGCTCCCGAGAGCGCGCCGGCCGGCGCCAGCGCCAGATCGACGTCGAAGACGAGGCCGCTGCTCCACTCGATCGCCGTGCCGTCCTCGGCCGGGTTGCAGGTGGTCGAGAAGGGGCAGGGCACGTCCTGGTAGAGCTCGCGGACCAGTCCGTTCGCCTCGGCCACGACGTAGTAGGCGAGCCCGGTCTGTAGATCGCCGAACAGGTAGCGGCCGTCGCCCCCGGTCACCACCTCGTCGACCAGCGTGTTGGTGGCGTTGTAGAGCTCGACCGTGCCCCCGGCGACCGGAGCTCCCGTGTCCTCGCGGCTCACCGTCCCCGCGATCCCGTTCGGCTGCTGGACGTTGAGCTGGAAGCTCCCGGCCGCCTCGCCGGAACCGGCCACCCGGATCCGGACCTCCTGACCTGCGTCGAGCTCCAGCGTCACCGCCGACTGCGCCGTGCCTTCCGAGTCGTCGTCGCAGGCGAGCTCCTGGCCCCGCCCGTC
>CAZIIB010000955.1:0-1749 GCA_964539125.1 uncultured Thermoanaerobaculia bacterium
GTGGAGATGTCGTTCGGGTTGTCGGCGAGGAGCTTGCGGTACTCCTTGATGCCGGCCTCGATCTTGCCACGGGAGACGTACTTCTCCGCGTTGTGGACCACTTTCTCCCGCGGCGCCGCCATTCGAGGTTCCTACTCCGACGTCTGCTCGACCCGCCGTTCCTCGATGCGCGCCTTCTTGCCCCGCAGGCCGCGCAGGTAGTAGAGCTTGGCGCGGCGGACCTTGCCGCGCCGGACCACCTCGAGCTTGTCGACGTTCGGCGAGTGGAGCGGGAAGATCCGCTCGACACCGACTCCGCCGCTGATCTTGCGCACCGTGAAGGTCTCCCGGGTGCCGCCGCCCTTGCGGGCGATGACCACCCCCTGGAACACCTGGAGGCGCTGCTTGTCCCCTTCGACGACCCGCACGTGGACGCGCACGGTGTCGCCCGGACGGAAGTCGGGGACGGTGTCCTGGCGCTGGTACTGCCGTTCCACGTCCTGGAGTTGGTTCATGGCCTCTATCCTCCCTCTGACCCACCCTCGGCAAGGGCAAAGTCTGATTATTTCCAACGACGTGGGCCGACGCAAGGCGCCGACCCGTCAGGTTCGCTCCTCGACTCCGCGCCGCAATCGCTCCAGCTCTCGCCGCTGCTCCTCCGTGAGCTCGGCCTCGGTCAACAGGTCCGGGCGTTTCTCGAAGGTCCCGCGCAGCGCTTCGCGGGCTCGCCACGCCTCGATCTCCTCGTGGTGGCCCGACAACAGCACGTCGGGCACCGTCAGCCCTTCGACCTCCGGCGGTCGGGTGTAGTGCGGGTGGTCGAGCAGACCGTGCCGGAAGCTGTCCTCCCGCACGCTCTTCGCCAGCCCCACCACCCCCGGAATCTGCCGGGAGACGGCCTCGGTCACCACCATCGCCGGAAGCTCGCCCCCGGAGAGCACGTAGTCGCCGATCGAGACCTCCTCGTCCACCACCAGACGGCGCACCCGCTCGTCGATCCCCTCGTAGCGGCCGCACAGGAGCAGCAGCTCCCCGTGCCCGGCGAGCTCCCGGACCCCGGCGTCGTCCAGGCGGCGGCCCTGCGGTGAGAGGAGCACCCGCCAGGGGCTCCGGTCACCCGAGACGCTCCGTACCGCCCGGACCCAGGGCGGCGCGCTCATCACCATGCCGCCCCCGCCGCCGTAGGGCTCGTCGTCGACGCTCCGGTGCCGATCCTCGGTGTAGTCCCGGAGATCGTGGACCTCCACCCTCAGCAGGCCCCGCTCGATCGCCCGGCCCACCAAGCTCGTGCGCAGGAAGGGCTCGAAGAGCTCGGGAAAGATGCTCAGGATCTGGATGCGCATGCTTCGAGCAACCCTTCCGGCAGATCGAGCTCGATGCGCCGCGCTTCCGGATCGACCTCCCGGACCATCTCGCGCACGAACGGTACCGGCAGCCGCCGGCCCCCGTCCTCGACCATCAGAAGCACGCCGCCGCCGTCCTCGATCACGTCCACCACCTCGCCGAGGTCGCCGTGGCGCCGGTCCCGGCAGCGACACCCGACGAGCTGGAAGTAGTACCAGGTGTCGGCCGGCGGCTCGGGCACCGCGGCGCGCGGCACCCGGAGCATCGTGCCGCGAAGGGCTTCGGCCCGATCCCGGTCGTCGATGCCAGCGAAGCGAACCAGAAGTCGGCCCTGGTGGGGTCGCGCCGACTCGACGGTCAGGCGCGAGCTCTCACCCTCCGGAGCGCCGGGGCGCCCGGCGAGCAGCTCGGCTCCTGGGCCGAAGC
>CAZIIB010000956.1:0-1737 GCA_964539125.1 uncultured Thermoanaerobaculia bacterium
GAGCAGGGCGTAGGCGTGGAGGATCATCCCCGGCGTGCAGTAGCCGCACTGGAAGCCGCCGTGCTCGACGAAGGCGCGCTGCAGCGGGTGGAGCTCGCCGTCCCGGGCGAGGCCCTCGATGGTGAGCACCTCCTTGCCGTCGACCTCTTCGAGGGGGGTCACGCAGGAGCGCAGCGCCTCGCCGTCGGCCACCACCGTGCAGGCGCCGCAGAAGCCGGCGCCGCAGCCGTACTTCGGGCCGGTGAGCGCCAGGTCGGTGCGCAGGACCCAGAGGAGCCGGCGCCCGCCGTCGGTTTCGAGAGTGGTCGGCTTGCCGTTGAGCCGAAACCGGATGGTCTTCTTCATACGCCCTCCTTCTGGAGTCGGTTCGGGTCCCGTCGGGGCCAGGGGAGGGAGAGCTTCGACGAATATCGTAACGCCGATCCGCGCCCGGCGCCAGGGCGGCCGATTGGATCGCCCCCCTCTTCCTCGATCCCTCTCCCGCCCTCGCGGGGGGAGAGGGACGCTCCCTCCCCGAGGCTCGGCGTCAGCGGGGGGCGTGACCCCCCGGCGTCCCGCCGTCGAGCCCGGGGTGGGTGTAGAGCTCAACCTGGTCGTGGCGCAGCCGCTGGGCGTACTCGGCGTCGGGGATCGAGTTGTGCCAGAGGCCGGCGGCGCGCGCCCCCAGGTAGCCGGCGAAGAAGAGGGCGAGGATCGCTCCGGCGTACGCGGCAACCGGCAGGAGCCGACGGCGGGGCAGGCCGATCCCCAGGGCGTCCTTGACCGGGCAGACCGCCACGCAGTCGAGGCACCCCGTGCACTCGGGGCTGGTGATGGCGGTCTTGGTCGACACCGGCAGCCGGGCGCCGCACGCCTTGTCGCAGAGCTTGCAGTCGATGCACGAGACCGGGTCGCGGCGCACCTTCATGGGCGAGAGCCAGGAGACCAGACCGAGGAGCGCCCCGTAGGGGCACAGGTACCGGCACCAGAAGCCGCGCCAGAGGATGGAGCCGATGACGAGAAGCCCCATCACGCCCGCCGCGAAGGCGCCCATCTCGGCGAAGAACAGGCCCATCCGGACGTCGGAGAGCCGGTAGTACGGGGACTCGATGAAGGCCCGGACCGCCTCGGCCGACATCGTGGAAATCGCCCAGACGAAGAAGCCGAGGACCAGGTACTTGAGCCCGCGGAGCGGCACGTCCAGCCAGCGCCAGATCCGGAAGTTGCGGCCGAAGAAGAAGCGGCCGAGCCGCGCCAGGCTGTCGGAGAGGAAGCCCACCGGGCAGAGCCAGGAGCAGAAGCTCTTGCGGGCGAGGAGCGCGATCGCCAGGAAAAGGAGGAGCAGCACGGTGGCCGCCGGATGGACCGCGTTGAGGTGGCCTTGATGGACCCAGTCCACCGCGCCCAGGAGGCCGCCGATGGGCAGGAACCCCTCGACCCCCGGTGGCCGCGCGGGAAGCACCTCGGCGCCGGCCTTGGCGGCGCCGACGAAGCGGGCGAACTGGAGGCCCAGGAGGACGCAGGTCAGGGCGAAGGCGCTCTGGACCACGATGCGCAGCCGGAACGAGCGGTTCCACTTGCGGCCGGTGCGGCCCTGGAGCCAGTGGAGAAGGCGGGTGCCGAGCGGCGCGCCGGTGCCGGGAGGTGGGCGGTGGGCGGAGCGGAGGGCGGGCATGAGCGGACGTGACCTCGAGGCGGGGAGGAATTTGCGAGCAATCGACTCACCAATGTCCGGATTGTGACGGCCGCGGCCGGATC
>CAZIIB010000957.1:0-1733 GCA_964539125.1 uncultured Thermoanaerobaculia bacterium
CCCCTGACCTGGTAGGCGGCCAGCCGCTTCCACGTGCTCTCGGCCGAGGGCTCCGCCGCCGCCCTGGTGGTGGTCACGGCCCTCGCCCTGGGCCTGGCCTGGCGCCGTCGGCTGCGGGTGGTCGCCTGGCTCGGGAGCCTGGCGGCGGTGCTCGCCGCCTGGGCCCTGATGGGGAGCGTCGAGCCCATCCTCCCGGCGGTTCTGGTCCTGGTTCTGGTGCGCACCGCGGACGACTGGTTGGCGGCGCGGACTGACTGGTGGGCGCTGCCCTGGCTCAGCGCCGGCCTGGCCGACCTGACGGTGGCGTTCGTCGTGATGCAGGCCCTGCTCGGCGAAGAGCCGACCGGTTGGGGCCACCTGATGCTGCTCCTCGCGCTCTTCACCTTGGGCGCCGGCAGCGTGGCGGTCCGCGCCTTCGGGCCGGCGTGGCGAGTGCGGCGATTCGATCTGGCGCAGGCCGCGATGGCGACTCTGGTCGGCTACGGCGGCAGCCTGCGGCTCGTCCGGGAGTTGCCCGAGGCTCCGCTCATCGTGGGCGTGGGCAGCCTGGTGATCGGGGCCGCCTGTCTCGCCATGGGCCTCGATCTGCTCGGCAAGCGCCCGGCGCGGCGTCACGCCTTCTTTTTCTTCGGGGCTCTGGGGCTGGTGCTGGTGGTCGGCGGCACCGCTCTGGTGCTCCCCGCTCCGGGGCGCTCGATCCTCTGGGCGGCGCTCGCCGTCGCCACCGTCTGGCTGGCGGCGCGCCATGACAGCGTGACCCTCGGCTGCCACGCCGGCGTCTACCTGCTGGCGGCGGCGTTCTCCTCCGGTCTCCTGGTGGCCTCGTCCTACGGGTTGTGGGCCCCGGCCGGCACCCCCTGGCCCACGATCACGCCGGTGGCCTGGCTGGTGCTCGGGGTGGCGGTGCTCGTGGCCTCTTTCGAGCTCCCGGCCACTTCGCCATTCTGGGGTCCGGCGACACCCCTGCCCAGGCTCGTCCTGGAGGCCGCGCTCGTCTGGCTCGCCGCGGGGGCTCTCCTGCGGGTGCTGGTCCCCGCGGTGGCCGGGGAGCCGGGCGCGGGAGCGGCGCCGGTGCTGGTGGCCGGAGTGCGGACAGTCGTCCTGGCCGCGGCCGCCCTGCTGCTGGCTCTGGCCTCCCACCTGCGCCGGTTCCGCGGGGCGCGCTGGCTGGTCTTCGCGGTCCTGGCCGCCGGCGGCATCAAGCTAGTGGTAGAGGATTTCCGGGTCGCCGGGGCGGCCGAGCTCTTCGTGGCTCTCGCCCTCTACGGAGGCGCCCTCATCGCGGCACCCCGCCTGGCGCGCTCTCGCCGCAAGGAAGGGGACGGTTCTGCGACAATGGCGGCGGAGGAGAGACCATGATCCGAGAGTCCCTGCCCGAGAAGCTCGACCGCTGGTACTCGGAGAGCCCGCAGAGAATCTGGCTGCACGTGGCGTTCGTGGCCGCCGCGATGGCGTTCGTGTTGGTGCTGGTGCTGTAGAGCGGGTCGGCCGGAGGGTTCGGTGCGGGCCCAGCCGTTCGCCCGGCCGAGACAGAGCTCGGCCGCTTCAACCGGGATGCGAGCTCCCGAGGCCCTCCGCCCGCGGAGGCCGAGGACGGTCTTCACCTCCCCACCCCCTCTTCCCGGCAGCCGAGCCCGAGGAGTCCGACCCCGTAGGGCCGGGGGCTCCCGTCCGGAGGACGTCGAGGACCGCGCTCAACGAGGCTTTGCGGAGTCCGAGCCGGACAAGCGCGG
>CAZIIB010000958.1:0-1727 GCA_964539125.1 uncultured Thermoanaerobaculia bacterium
CGAGGGGTTGTGGGGGTGATCCGATCAGAACTGAACGTTGTCCACGAAGAACTTGCTCACCTCGACGTCGTCGCCCACCAGCTCCTGGGCCAACTGCGGGGTGAGCACGAACTGACCCGCCCGCAGGCGATCGGGGGTGGCGAGGAGCACCTCGAGGGCGGCGACCTGGTCCGGGTGGCTCTCGCGCACCGCCAGGAGTGCCTCGGCGGCCACCTCCAGGGTGCGGAAGACGGAGGCCTCGGAGTTGGTGGTGATCTCGGCGAAGGGGCGGTCGGCCTGGGTGCCCTGGTAGAGCTCGACGTTGTCGATTCCCTGGCCCCGGAAGAAGCGTTGCATCTCGGCGGCGAGCTCCATGTCCGGGTAGGCCCGGCGGGTGAGGGTGCCGAGGTCCACATAGCCGGCGAGCGTTTTGCTCGGCTCGGCGACGTCCGTCGTCTCCTCCCGGCGTCGGGGCTCGAGCCTCGGCCCCCGGCCGGTGCGCTCGGCGGCGAGCTCGGCGAGGGTCTTCTCGCGTGGCGCCTCGGACTTCTTGGCGGCCGGGAGCTCCTTCGCCGTCGCGTCCTTGATCACCAGCGCCGAGCCGTAGCCTTGCGTGTTCGCCTCCTCGGTCGCCTTGCGGTCGATCTCGCTGGCGTCGAGGAAGGTCTCGGTGCCGTTGGGCAGGGTGATGATCGCCTTGCCGTTCTCCACCCGGTACTCGTGGTCGGCCACGATTTTCGAGCCGTCCTTGAGGACGATGATGTAGGCCGCGGCGGGGAGGGCCGCGAGGAGGAGGACGAGGGCGATGACGGTCGAGCGGATGGGGCGCATGGTGCGTCTCCGGTAGATCGAAGAACCGGCCGCGAGCCGCGGCGGAAAGGAATCGACGCTCTGCTATCATATCCGAACCCCTGGCGCCGGCGGAGCCCCGCCCTCGGCCGCGGGAACGAGGATTCCGAGCCATGTTGATCGTCATGAAGATGGACGCCTCGCCGGATCAGGTGGACCGTGTGGTCCGCACGATCGAGGAGCAGGGGCTCAAGGCCAACCCGATTCCCGGCGCCCAGCGCACGGCGATCGGGATCACCGGCAACCTCGGAATCGTGGAGCCGGCCAGCTTCGAGTCCCTCGACGGCGTCCTCGAGGTCATCCCGGTCAGCCACCCGTACAAGCTGGTGTCGCGGGAGTTTCAGCCGCACGACTCGGTGGTGGAGGTGGCCGGCGTCCGGATCGGCGGCCCCGAGCTCACGATCATCGCCGGTCCCTGCTCGGTCGAGAGCTACGAGCAGACTCTGCGGATCGCCCGCGCGGTCAAGTCCGCCGGAGCGCACATCCTGCGGGGCGGCGCCTTCAAGCCGCGGACCAGCCCCTACAGCTTCCAGGGCCTGGGGCTCGAGGGGCTCGAGATCCTCGCCCGGGTGCGCGAGGAGACCGGCCTGCCGGTGGTCACGGAGGCCACCGACATCGACGTCCTCGACGCGGTCGCCGAGTACGCCGACATGGTCCAGATCGGCGCCCGCAACATGCAGAACTACACCCTGCTCAAGCGCGCAGGCCGCTGCGGCCGGCCGGTGCTCTTGAAGCGCGGCATGAACGCCACGGTCACCGAGTTGCTGCTCGCCGCCGAGTACCTGCTCGACGAGGGCAACCGCCAGGTGGTGCTGTGCGAGCGCGGCATCCGCACCTTCGCGGACCACACCCGCAACACCCTGGACATCTCGGCGGTGCCGGCGGTCCAGCGCATCAGC
>CAZIIB010000959.1:0-1726 GCA_964539125.1 uncultured Thermoanaerobaculia bacterium
GGATTGTACTCAGGGCCTCGGCCCGAGTCAACCCCGGGGAGGTCACCGCGTCGCGCTACGTGCGGCGCGGCGTACCGGAGGGTTCTTCAAGGAGCTTCGGACCGCTCGGCGATCCGAGACGTTCCGGCGGCAGCGCCGCCGGGCGGCTGATTGTATGAGGGCTCGCCGCACGCTGTCAAGCCCCGTCTCTGCGCCCCATTCGAGGGGCCGATCGCCGCCGCCTCAAAGCCGCGGCGTCGGTCCAGTCAACACTTCCCGCCGGAGCGGCTATTCCCGAACACGAGGCGGCGCCCCTCCATGAGCCAGGGCTCGCTGAGCAGACGGCGCAGGGCCTGCGGGTAGGCCCGATGCTCCTCTTCGAGGATCCGCGCGGCGAGGGTCTCCGGGGTGTCGCCGTCGGCCACCTCCACCGCCCTCTGCACCACGATCGGCCCGCTGTCGAGACCCTCGTCGACCAGGTGGACGGTGCAGCCGGAGATCCGCACCCCGTACTCCACGGCCTGACGCTGGGCCGCGAGACCGGGGAAGGCGGGCAGCAGGCTCGGATGGATGTTGAGGATCCGGTGAGGGAAGCGGGCGATGAAGGCCGGAGAGAGGAGACGCATGTAGCCGGCCAGACAGACCCACTCCACCCGCTCCGCCTCGAGGGCGGCCAGGACCCGGGCCTCGTGGGCCTCCCGGTCGGGCGCGGCCTCGTGGGGCAGGGCGACGGCTTCGAGACCGAGCTCCCGCGCCCGGACCAGCCCGGCCGCATCGGTCCGATTGGAAACCACCAGCGCGATCTCGGCGGGCACCTCGCCGCGCTCGATCGCCTCGTGGATGGCGAGGAAGTTGCTGCCGCGGCCGGAGAGGAGAATCGCCAACCGGGCGGGCGGTGAGGTCCGCGGCCCCGTCATCCGCGCTCCTTCCCCGGACCCGGCTCCCCGGCGCCGCCGGGCTCGTAGACCACTCCGGAGCCGCCCGCCCGGACGTCGCCCAGCACCCAGGCCTCCCGGCCGGCCGCCCTCAGCCGAGCGAGGATCTCGTCCAACGCCTCGGATCCGACGATCAGCACCAGCCCCACCCCCATGTTGAACACCCGGAACATCTCTCCGCTCGTCACCTCGCCCTGCTCCTGGATCTTCCGGAAGAGCTCGGGGACCTCCCAGGAGCCCAGCCGGACGGCGGCCTGGGTGCCGGCGGGCAGCACCCGGGGCAGGTTGTCGGTGAGCCCGCCGCCGGTCACGTGGGCCAGGGCGTGGAGCCCGGGGTGGTCGAGGAGCGGCTCGACGACGCCGAGGTAAGAGAGGTGGGGGTCGAGAAGGAGCTCGCCCACCGTCCGGCGGCCGGAGGCGCCGGGGAGGCGGTCGTCCAGCCCCAGGCCGAGCCGCTCGAAGAGGACCTTCCGGGCCAGGGAGTAGCCGTTGGTGTGGAGACCGGCCGAGGGCAGGCCGACCAGCGCGTCGCCCGGGCGCACCCGCTCGCCGGGCAGGATCGCCGCCCGGTCGACCAGACCCACGATGAAGCCCACCAGCTCGTAGTCCCCGGGACGGTAGAAGTCGGGCATCTCGGCGGTCTCGCCGCCCAGGAGGGCGCAGCCGTTCTCCCGGCACCCTCTGGCCACGCCGGCGACCAGCTCGACCATGGACTCGGGCTCGAGCACCCCCGCGCCGACGTAGTCCATGAAGAAGAGGGGGCGCGCCCCCTGGACCAGGATGTCGTTGACGCAGTGGTTGACCAGGTCGCG